>NZ_JBJDQL010000035.1:0-104412 GCF_044903305.1 Streptomyces sp. NPDC019531
TCGGTCAGGTCGAAGTCCTTGGCGATCTGGCCGACCGAGCGGTCACCACGCCGGCACAGCTCGACGATCTCGGCCTTGAACTCCGGCGTGAACGAGCGGCGAGGGCGTGGCTTCTTCTTCCCCATGCTCTCCATGATGGACATCCTTCCGGGGCAGGGCCCCTGATCTCGGATGTCCGTCAAAGCGGATCAAGCTCAACCGCACACCTGTGAGACGGATGGTTAAACAGCCCTTCGTGTGGGTTCCCTTGCAGGCGAGGGGGACCGCCTTCGAGGGACTCGCCCGGCTTCCATGGCTGCAGGAGGAAATCGGGGCGCAGCTTCACCCAGTCCTGCCACTGGACGCCCTTGCCCACCAACCCCCAGCTCTGCCGGCAGAGCGATGTCCGCAGCCGCGCTGCACCGCCCGAGGCTCTGGGCGAGAGCCGCCCCAACGCCCACCGGCGGGAAGCAGAGCCAGACTGTCCGCTATGGACACTTCCTCAGGCCACCAGGACCGTGAAGAAGCAGAGCGGCTGAGCACCGCCGTGGGGGTCCTCGCCGACTTCCTGAGCCGCCAGCCGCTCACCCAGGCCCTGGCCTCGCTGGAGCACCGATTGGAGGGCGCCGACGGGATGAGTGTCATGCGGATCGCGGAGGACGGCCACGTCGTGCCGGAGCTGCTTGTCTCAGCGCTCACGGTCCGCGAGAGCCTGGGCCGGATAAACGACTTGATCCACGCCTGCGGCATCCTCCTCGTCCTGCCTCATATCCTTGGGGAAGGAGAGCGCATCACGGTCCGCCCCTCCCTGGGCGCCGGCAACGACCCGAGCCGCCCGTACGACCTGGAGACAGATCAGCGCATCGCGGAGTTCAAGCTCGCTCGTTGGCGCGGCGCGGACGCCATGCGCAAGCGCCAGACCTTCAAGGACCTCGTGATGCTCGCCGCCGACACGTCCGGCCGCCGGGCAGAACTGTTCGTGATCGGCCCCGAGCCCAGCCGCTTCCTGACCACCAGCACCTCAACCGCGGATTGGGCCCTCGGCCGCAGCCCAGGGGCACTGCGGACCTTCACCACCGCCTTCGGCACACCGAGCATGTCCGTCGCCCAGTTCACCGCGACCCATGCCTCCCACGTTCAGATCACCGATCTTCGGGATCTTCTCCCCGCGTCCGTCGCAGCCTTCCTGCAGTGAGCTGCGCTCGGCATGAGGCGCAATCCTTGCGAAGAGCCCCACACTCACGCCCCCAAGCCGCGGCGGCGCGTTCCGCCACCAGCGCGGCGCCAGTGAGCAGGTGGCGAGACGCCCGAGAACGTCAGCACGGTTGTCGTGCGAACCTCCCCCCCCGCCGGGTGATCGAGGCAGTGGTGGCGAACCGGCCTACCCTCTGTTCAGCGCCGGGCACTGGGCGTACTTGTGAGAGGCCGTCAAGGGTCTTGGTGGAGGCCTATGCGTGTCCCGGCTGGTGCATTGACGGGGCTCGTTGGTGTCTTGTCTGCGGGCTTGGGCGGTCAGCGTCGTTGTCGCGTCCTGCCGGTGGCGACAAGAGTCTCCTCAGGGACACCACCGGAACCCGGGGATGCCCATGACGAGACACCGACGTATCAATCGGGTAGGAGGGCCGGGTCGCCCGGCCCTCCTACCCGATTGCCACTCCGTCAGAGGAGCAGCTCAGACGCAACTTCCGAGAAGCATCCCTGAAGTGCGACGGCTGCTGGTGCCTCGGTTACAGGCGCTTCGCTGTGCGGGCGCGCAGCAGCAGCCACTGACTCGCGTCGGCGTCGCCTGAGCGCGCGGCCGGTGCGTGCAGCAGCACGGCGTAAGCCGTCCTTTCCGCCTTGTTCGGCGCTGCATACTGGCCTGGTGCTTCCGGGGTCGGGAAGGAGCTCGTCATGCCCTTCCAGGCCTTGTCCGCGTTCGGAGTGCTGAGCATCGGCCCTCCTAGGCCTAAATGGGGTTACGAGTGCAGTACGCGCACGCGTGTGTGCAGCCGGGCGTGTCGAAGGTACGGCTGACCACCGCGTCGGCGCCGAACAGGGCGGCGTCGGCCCGTCCGTGCTCGGCGGACTCGGTGAGGTTCTCCCAGCGCATGAGGCCTCCTCGGTAGCACTGCCCTTCGAGTGAAACACTTGTTCGATTTCTTGTGCAACCCCGATTTGGGTGCCCGTGGGCGGGGGTGGTTGGCTTGCCCCGACCCCGAGAACTTGAAGTCCTGGAGGAAGTCGATGGCGCAGGTCGAGGCCACTACGGAGCGGATCGTCGCGGCGGACGCGGAGAAGGTGTTCGACGCCGTCGCCGACTACAGCGGCACCCGCGGCAAGGTGCTGCCCGAGCAGTTCAGCGAGTACGAGGTGCGCGAGGGCGGCGACGGCGAGGGCACCCTCGTCCACTGGAAGCTCCAGGCCACCAGCAAGCGCGTGCGCGACTGTCTCCTGGAGGTCACCGAGCCCACCGACGGCGAGCTCGTCGAGAAGGACCGCAACTCCTCCATGGTCACCACCTGGCGGGTCACCCCGGCCGGCGAGGGCAAGTCCCGCGTCGTCGTGACCACCACCTGGGACGGCGCCGGCGGTATCGGCGGCTTCTTCGAGAAGACCTTCGCCCCCAAGGGCCTCGGCCGGATCTACGACGCCCTCCTCGGCAGGCTCGCCACCGAGGTCGAGAAGTAAGTCCCCGGCGCTCGGCGGATGTTGATCTCGGTCACCGGATCGAGTGGATCTCCGTACGACCCCCTGGTACGCCGTGACTCGTCACGCTTGCTCGTAGTTGTCGCCTCATGCGGGAAATGCGTGGCAGGCGTGACGAGGGGAGCGGTACGTGGGCGTGACGACTCTTGCGCACGAGGAACGGGTCGAAGCGCCCCCGGAGAATCCCGCACAGGCTGTCGAACTCGGCCCGCGCCGGGTGCGGTTGGTCTTCCTCGGGCTCATGCTCGCGCTGCTTCTCGCCGCGCTGGAGCAGATGATCGTCGCCACCGCCCTCCCGAAGATCGTCGGCGATCTGCACGGCCTGGACCGGATGTCCTGGGCGATCACCGCCTACCTGCTCACCGCCACGATCGGCCTGCCGGTCTACGGGAAGCTCGGCGACCTGCTCGGTCGCAAGGGCGTCTTCCAGTTCGCGATCGTCGTCTTCGTCATCGGCTCCGCGCTCGCCGGACGGGCCGCGACCATGGACCAGTTGATCGCCTTTCGCGCGGTCCAGGGCGTCGGCGCGGGCGGCCTCATGACCGGCGTGCAGGCGATCATCGCCGACATCGTGCCGCCCCGGCAGCGCGGCCGCTTCATGGGCCTGATCGGCGCCGCCTTCGGACTCGCCTCCGTCGCCGGCCCGCTGCTCGGCGGCTACTTCACGGACCACCTCTCCTGGCGATGGTGCTTCTACGTCAACGTGCCCTTCGGACTCGTCACCCTCGCCGTCGTCACCGCCGTACTGAAACTTCCCAAGCCGCGGGTCAAGCCCCGCTTCGACGTCCTCGGCGCACTCCTCATCGCCACGGCCTCCACCTGCCTGGTGCTGCTGACCAGTTGGGGCGGCACCGAATACGCCTGGGACTCCCGGGTCGTCCTGGGTCTCGGCGTCGGAGCGGCCGCCTCCGTCGTGCTCTTCCTCGTGGCCGAGCACTTCGCCGCCGAACCCCTCATCCCGCTACGGCTGTTCAGGGACTCCGTCTTCAACGTCACCGGCCTGGTGGGGCTGGTGATCGGCGTCGCGCTCTTCGGGGCGGCGAGCTATCTGCCGACCTTCCTGCAGATGGTCGACGGCGCGAGCGCCACCGAGTCGGGGCTGCTGATGCTGCCCATGATGGCCGGCATCGTCGGCGCCTCCGTCCTCGCCGGACAGCTCATCAGCCACACCGGGCGCTACCGGATCTGGCCCGTCCTCGGCAGCGCCCTCTCCGTCCTCGGCATGTGGCTGCTGTCCCGCCTCGAAGCCGACACACCCCGGCTGCACTACAGCATCTGGATGGCCGTCCTCGGCGCCGGGATCGGCATGGTGATGCCGGTGCTGATCCTCGCCGTGCAGAACTCCGTCCGCCCGGCCGACCTCGGCACAGCCACCAGCGCCAACAACTACTTCCGGCAGATCGGCGGCAGCGTCGGAGCGGCGATCTTCGGCACACTCTTCGCCGACCGGCTCGCGGACACGCTCCGAGAGCGCCTGCCGTCGCACGCGGGCGCCGGGCTGCCCGACCCCGAGTCCATCACCCCGCAGCTCGTCCACGCCCTGCCTCCGGCGCTGCGCGACGCCTACGTCCGGGCCTATGCCGACGCCATGCCGAGGATCTTCCTCTACCTCGTGCCGGTGCTCGCCCTCGGTCTGCTCATCGCCTTCTTCCTCAAGGAGAAACCGCTGGTGTCCCACAACGCCCCCGAGACGGAGACCGCCCCGATCCCACAGGCCCGTACGCCGTACACCGCCGGAATCCCCGTGGGCGGCACGGTGCAGCACTCCGACGGGACCGTCGTGCCCCGGACCGCGCTCACCCTCATCGACGTGGCCGGAGCACAGATCGGGCGCAGCGCCAGCGGCGAGGACGGGCGTTACGCGCTGTCGACGCCAGGACCGGGGTCGTACGTCCTGATCGCCGCCGCGGGCGGGCACCAGCCGCAGGCGGTCTCCGTGACCGTCGGCGGGCGTCCGGTCGAACTCGACATCGTGCTCGGCGGCGCCGGACGGCTCGCGGGCAGCGTGCGGACCGCCGACGGCACTCCCGTGCGGGACGCCACCGTCACCCTCACCAATGTGCACGGCGAGGTCGTGGCCACCGCCCGCAGCGGACGCGAGGGCGCCTACGTCATCACCGAGCTGGTGGCGGGGGAGTACACCCTCGCCACCAGTGCGCCCGCGTTCCGGCCCACCGCGCTTCCCGTCACCGTCCAGGCCTCCCGGGAGACCCGCCAGGACGTCGAGCTCGCGAGCGGCGCGGTGCTGCGCGGCACCGTGCGGGCCGGTGGCGGACGTCCCGTCGAGGACGCGCGCGTGACGCTCCTGGACGTCGCAGGCAACGTCGTCGACACCCTCACCACCGGCCTGGACGGCACCTTCCGCTTCGTCGATCTCGCCTCCGGCGAGTACACCGTCATCGCCGCCGGCTACCCACCGGTCGCCACCGTGCTCCGGATGGCCGGAGGCGGCCGCACGGAACGGGATCTGCAGCTCGGGCACGAGGACTGACAGTGCGTCAGCGCCGGGCGCGCGCCGGGGCGAGCCGGTCCGGGCCAATTCCCGCATTGCCGCACACCGTGACCGGCCGGAGTCGTACGGTGGAGCAGGCGGCACAGATCTTGCGGAGAGAGGGCCTGGGCCATGGACCGTGGCACCGAGCGGGGCGCACCTCCCAGCCGCGGAGCTGGGAACGACGCGGCGGACGGACACGCCGCGGCCGGGCGTGTCCCGCTGGCCGTGGTCGTGGTGGACCGCGACGGCCTGGTGTCCCACTGGAGCCGGGGCGCGCGCCGTTTGTTCGGCGTCCCCAAGGAGCAGGCCATCGGCCGCCCGGCCGCCGACCTGCTGCCCGTCTCCGGAACCCTCCCCGACCCTGAGGACACCCCTCCGTACGACGTCTACGCCGCCTATGACGGCCTCGGACCCGACCTGGAGTCGTCCCTGGACGGCGGGCTGTCCTACCCGGCCGCCGGCCGCGCCCGTCTCACCGTGCCCGGAGCGGACCGCGTCGACGTCCTGTGGTGGGCCTACCCACTGGTGGGCCCGGGCCAGGAGCGCCTGCTGGTCCTCGCCGCCGACGCGGACGGGCTGCACCAGGACCTCGACCCGGACGACTCCGCCATGGCCGTCGAGCGGATCGCGCCCGCCTTCGCCCTGCACACCGACTTCCCGGGCGCCGACGAACTCGCGCGCAGGCTCCCCGAGATCCTGCCCAGCATGGGCGTCGGTGAGGGTGCCCGCATCGTCTCGCAGATCCTCGAACTGGGCTATCCCGTCCTGGAGTTCAGCCAGAACGACCGGGTGCCCGTCACCCCCGACTGGGGAGTGCCCCGGCGTGCCGAGCGCAAGGCGCGGCGCGAGCGGATGGCCAGGGCGGCCGCCGAGGGACTGCCCGTGCCGCAGGCCGACCTGGACGAGGGCGAGGACCTCGAATACGTCGCCGTACGCGAGCGCCTGGAGTTCCTCAACGAGGTCAGCGGAGCGATCGGTACCTCCCTCGACCTGTCCCGGACCATCGTCGAGGTCAGCAGGGCCGTCGTACCCCGCTTCACCGACGTCGCCGGCACCTATCTGCGCGAGCAGGTCGTCGCCGGCGAGGGATTCCCGGACGGTGTGCCGGACACCACCACCATGTGGCACCGGGTCGCCCTCGAACACACCGACGAACCCGGCCGCTGGGACGACGTCGTGCCGGTCGGCGAGGCCATGCCGTTCCCCGCGCACACGCCGTTCTTCCAGTGCATGACCACCGGCGAGCCCGTCCTGGTGCCGCGCATCAGCGAGCAGATGGGCCACGCCATCGCCTCGCAGTTCGAGAAGCGCGACATCCGGCCGCTGATCACCGGCCGCTCCATGCTGGTCGTCCCCCTCAAGGCCCGCAATGTGGTCCTCGGGTTCATGATCCTGCTACGGCACCCCGAGCGCGTCGAGTTCAATGACATGGACCGGGTCACCGGCGCCGAACTCGCCGCCCGCGCGGGCCTCGTGCTCGACAACGCGCGCATGTACACCTTCCAGGAGTCCGTCGCCGAGACCCTCCAGGACAGCATGCTGCCGCACATCCCGCCGCGCATGGCGGGCTGCGACATCGCCACCCGCTATCTGCCCGGCACGCTGCTCGGACGGGTCGGCGGCGACTGGTTCGACTCGGTCAAGCTGCCCGGTGCGCGGACGGCCCTGGTGGTCGGCGACGTCATGGGACACGGGCTCAACTCGGCCGCCATGATGGGCCAGTTGCGTACGGCCGTTCAGACCATGGCGGCACTCGACCTGCCGCCGGCCCAGTTGCTGCGCAACCTCGACGACCTCGCCCAGCGGCTCGGCGACACCTACCTCGCGACCTGTCTCTACGCCGTCTACGACCCGATCGCGAGCGAGCTCCACATCGCCAACGCGGGGCACATTCCGCCGGTGATCGTGCGGGCCCGGGACGGGCGCAGTGAGTTGCTCGACCTGCCCACCGGTGCCGTGATCGGCGTCGGCGGGGTGCCCTTCGAAGCCGTACGCGTACGTGTGGAGCCCGGTGACCGGCTCTTGATGTGCACCGACGGGCTCGTGGAGGTGCGGGGCGAGGACATCGGGGTGGGGCTCGCGACGCTCACCGAGTCGGCCGCGCATCCGGCCGCGTCCATGGACGACGCCTGCGACGCGATCATTCGTGCGCTCAACACGCGGGGTGGGCGCAAGGACGACGTCGCACTGCTGATGGCCCGGCTCAACGGCATCGAGCCGGACGACGTGGCCGAGTGGCGGGTTTCGCTCGATCCGGTCGAGGTGGGGCGGGCCCGGGCCGTGGTGCGGGAACAGCTTCATGAGTGGGGTCTGGCGAAGCTCGTCGACTCGGCCGAGCTCCTGGTCAGCGAGCTCGTCACCAATGCCGTACGGCACTCGCACCATCGGCCCGTCGAGCTGCGGCTGGTGCGGGGGGACACCTTGTTGTGCGAGGTGGACGACGACGACCATGAGCTGCCGTCGCTGCTGAGTGCCGGGCCCACGGATGAGCACGGGCGAGGGCTCAGGGTGGTCAGTACGCTTGCGCGTGAGTGGGGTGCGAGCCGTACCAAGGCGGGGAAGACCGTCTGGTTCGAACTGACCTTGCCGCGACGCTGACCTCGCGCTCTCGCGGGAGCGCGTTTCTCGAACTGGCAGTGAAGGAACGCGCCATGCGCTTGTCCGTGTGACCCCGGCGCGATACACCGTACTGGCCTGTCAACTTTGGCGGGTTGTGTTCGCATCCTGGGGAGTTGGGCATGAGCGTGACGAGTCGGTACCGGGAGTCCTGGGAGGGGTTCTGGCGGGACGCTCCGGGGCGGCAGGGGGCCGTCTTCTGGGATGCGGAACCGGTGTTGACCTCAGGGGTCCATCTCGCCCACTTCGAACCGCTGTTGATCGATCCCGGGCTGCCCCTCGTGGACCTGGGCTGCGGGAACGGCACCCAGACCCGGTTCCTCGCCGCCCACTTCACCCATGTCGTCGGAACCGACCTGTCCGGGGCGGCGCTTGAGCACGCCCGTGCCGCGGATCCCGACGGACAGGCCACGTACCGGTTGCTGGACGCCTCCGACAAGGGCGAGCACGAGACGCTGCACGCCGAACTCGGGGACGCCAACGTCTATATGCGGGGCGTGCTGCACCAGGCCGCGCCCGAGGACCGGCAGCAGATGGTCGACGGGATCGCCGCGCTCGTCGGGGAGCGCGGCCGCGGCTTCCTCGTGGAGCTCTCCGAGGCCGCCAAGCCGATCCTCGTGGGCCTCGCGCAGAGCCCTGAAGGGCCACCCGCCAAGCTCGCCCCCATCTTCCGGCACGGCATCGCGCCCGGTGAGGTCGCCGACGACGCGGTGCCCGTGTACCTCGGGGCGGCCGGGCTCACGATCGTGGCGAGCGGTGAACTGCCGCTCGTCACCACGGAGTACCGGGCCGACGGCACCCGGATCGAACTGCCGTCGAAGTGGTGGATGGTGGGCCGCGCGGTCTGACGGGCCCCGTTGGGTGTAGGGGTGGGGCTGGGGGAACTCCCGTGACGACCGGTTCGTTTGACACGAACAGAATTCGAAATTTCGGCCAAGTCAAGCTCAATGAGTCCTCATGGAGGCCCCAAGCATGACTCGACATCACCCCCAGCCGACCCGGCGTGCCGTGCTGGGCGGTGCAGCCGCTCTCGCCGCTCTCACGGTGACGGCCGGCGCCGGTACGGCACAGGCCGCCCCGTCCTCCTCCGGGGCCGCCTGGCCCACGGAGTTCCCCCTCCCCAACGGCTGGCTGCCCGAAGGCATCGCCATAGGCAGCAAGCCCTACGCCTACATGGGATCGCGTGCCAACGGCGCGATCTACCGCACCGACCTGCGCACCGGCGAGGGCAAGGTACTCTTCGCCGGTGCCACCGGTCTCGTCGCCGTCGGTCTGAAGACCGACCGTGACGGACTGCTGTACGTCGCAGGGAACACCGGCGCCGCGCGCGTGCACGACTCCCGCACCGGCGACGTCCTGGTCAGCCACCAACTGACCGAGGCCACCGGCCACTTCATCAACGACGTCACCCTGCTCGGCGACCGCGCCTGGTTCACCGACTCACGCGCCGCGGCGCTGTACGGCGTTCCCCGCGGCGGCAAGGAGGGCGCGATCCGCACCCTGCCGCTGACCGGCGACTGGGTACAGCTGCCGGACGTCAACAACGCCAACGGAGTCGTCGGCACCCCCGACGGCCGTGGGCTGATCGTCGTCAAGAGCACGCCGGGCGAGCTCTACCACGTCGACACCAGGACCGGGTACGCCAAGAAGATCACGCTCGTCGGCCAGGACACCGTCGTCAACGGCGACGGCCTCTGGCGCATCGGGCGCACGCTGTACGTCGTACAGAACCGCCTGAACCTGATCAGTGTCTGGGATCTCGACGCCAAGGTCACCACCGCGACCCTGCGCACCACGATCACCGACCCGCGCTTCGACGTCCCCACCACGGCCGCCCGCTTCGGTGACCGGCTCTACCTGGTCAACGCCCGCTTTACGACGACTCCGACGCCCGAGACGACGTACAACGCCGTCGCGGTGTCGATCTGACCCACGGTGGGGCGCCCTCCGACCCGGAGGGCGCCCCGTCCGTCGTCGGCTACCGCTCGGCGGCGGTCCGGCCGCGACGGTGAACCACCCAGCCCGCGGCCACCAGCGCGGTGGCGAGCGCGGCCACGGAGACCACCGTGACGCCGGTGGAGGCGAGGCTGCCGCCCGCGGTGGAGGTGCCGGAGCCGCCCGTGGTGGAGCCGGTGGTGCTGCCGTCGGACGTTCCGCCTGTGGTGCTCGACCCGCCGTCGGAGGAGCCGCCGCTGTCACCCGACTCGGGGTCCGTGTCCACCGGGTCCTGGCCCACGAAGCTCACCGGCACCTTCACGTCCTGCGAGCGGTCGCCGGACAGGGTGTGGTCGGCCCTGGTGGCGAGGACGCACTTGGCCTTGTAGCAGTCGGTGAAATCGTCCTTGGCGGCCACGGTGAGCTCGACCTCGAAGGAGCCGCCCTCGTCGTACGGGGTCGCCAACTCCTCGCCGTAGTCCGGCGGGTTGGAGGAGATCCACGCCGAGGAGTGGGACTCGCCGCTCATGTCGACGCCACCGATGCACGGGGTGGGCAGCTCGCCGTCCCCGTTGTCGACGCACAGGGCGACGTAGATGCCCTTGTCGACGTCGTACCCGGAGCCGGTGACCTTCAGCTGCTGGTCCGTGACGGACAGGTTGTTGACCGGGGTGACGGTGAGCTTCTGGCCCTCGGGGCCGGTGACGGTTTTCGTGCCCGAAGGCTCGGTGTCCTCCTCGCTGTCCCCGTCCCCGGTCCCGCCGTCGCCGGACGCCTCCCGCACGGTGAGCGTGACCGGTGAAGTGCGGGTCGTGCCGACGGAGTTGGTGAACTCGGCGCGGTACTCGTAGCCGTCCTGGCCGGCCTTGGCGGTGAAGGAGTGCGCGTTCGCGGTCGCGCCCTCGATCGTGGACCAGGTCTGGCCGCCGTCCGGGCTGACCTGCCAGCGCACGGCCGGTTCCGGCGTGCCCTCGGCCGCGGCGACGAACGTGACCTCGTCGCCGGGGGTCACGGTCTGGTCGGTGGGGGACTGGGTGACCTTGGGGGAGACACGGACGTCGAGCTCGACGACCTTGCTCTCCGCGTACTTGGTGACGTACACGGACGTGGCGCCGGGAGCGACGGCGATGCCCGCGTGGACGCCCGCCTCACTGCCCGCCATGGCGACCGGCTCGGCCGCCTGTCGGAAATTCGTGCTGTCCAGGATCTCCACGGACCCGTTGCCGTCCCCGCCGTCGGCGGGGTCCTCGCGCAGCACGAAGACCCGCCCGGTGACCTGGTCGAAGGCCGCCGCCATGGCCCGGTCGGTGCCCGTCAGGGTGGTCAGCTGCTTGCCGTCCTTGTCGAGGACGAGCACCGACGTGCTGTTGCCCAGCCAGACGTTGCCGGTGGCCGGGTCCGTCTCGACGAAGTAGTAGGAGTCGGCGGGGACTTCGGCCGCGGCGCTGACCTGGAAGGTCGAGGTGTCCACCCGG
This sequence comes from Streptomyces sp. NPDC019531, assembly GCF_044903305.1. Lineage (NCBI taxonomy): Bacteria > Bacillati > Actinomycetota > Actinomycetes > Kitasatosporales > Streptomycetaceae > Streptomyces > Streptomyces sp. NPDC019531. The sequence continues at coordinate 11,188 of NZ_JBJDQL010000035.1, forward strand.
CGCAGCACGGTCTTGCCCTCCGCCGTGCCGATGGACCAGGTCACGCCCCGGGCGGCGTCCACACCGAGCCGGCTCGCCCCCTCCAGCGTGACCGTGTTCTTCACGGTGCCGGTGGCGAGGTCGACGCGGCGCAGTTCGGCACCGGCCGCGACCAGCACGGAGGAGGTGTCGGCGTCCTGCCCGACGTCGGTGAAGGAGGCACCGTTGTACCAGTGGCCCTGCGCGACCGTGTCGCCGTCCTTGGCCGTGCCGATCCCGCGCAGCGGGTACATGAAGGCCACACCGTCGCCCGGCAGCGGGCCGGCGATCCGGCGGACCACACGGGGGGCCATCGCGCCGTTCAGGCCGGGGGCCTGGGCGATGTGGCCGAGCACCTTGCCGTCCTCGGGGTCGACGACGTACAGGCCCTGTTCCAAGACGTCGGCGGTGTCGGGGATGTTGTCCGAACCGACGTACAGCTTCCCGGAGTCGGGGTGCAGCAGCAGGTCCAGGGGACGGCCCACGGTGGTGAGCTCGGCGGACCGGACGTAGCTGACCGTGCCGGCCGGCACGTCCACACCGTCGCCGTCTTCGTCACCCGGGTCCTGGCCCTCGAAGGTGATCGGGACACGGACGTCCTGGGAGCGGTCACCGGCGGCGTTGTGGTCGACGCGGGTGACGACCGAGCAGGCGACCTGAAGACAGTCGAGCCCGGTGTCCCGCGCCTTCACGTTCAGGTCGATGTCGAAGGTGCCGCCCTCGCCCCACCGTTCGGCGACCGTGCCGGCGCCTTCGTCCGAGGCGTCTCTCGGGATGATCCACACCGAGGAGCCGCTGCTGCCGCTCTGGTCGGCGCCGCCGAGGCACGGGGTGGGAACGCGGTTGTCGCCGTTGTCCTTGCAGACGGCGACGTAGATGCCCTTGGTGTCGTCGTAGCCCTCGCCCGTGACCCGCAGGGTCTCACCGTCCTGGGCGAGGTTCGCGGAGGAGGAGACCGTGAGCTTCTGGCCGTCCTTGCCGAGCGCCGTCCTCGGGGTGTCGGCGGCCTGCGCGGGTGAGCCGAACGTCACGGCCGTGGCTCCGGCGGCCACCAGGGCGACAGCGCCGAGGAGGGCCGCGGGGCGTCTGAGCCGGCGTACGGAACGCCGGTCGGATGTGTCGTCTGTCATCGAGGTTCCTCGGGAGAGGGGGAGTGCCGGAACGGGCCGGCCGGACGGCCGGCCCGAGGGCCAGGGGGAGCGACCGGCCCCTACTGGAAGGTGATCGGCACGTGGACGTCGTACTTGCGGTCGTTCGTGTCGAAGTGGTCGGCGCGCGTCACGACCGCGCACTCCACGTCCTGGCCGCAGACGCTGCCGTCGTCGAGGGTCGCCTGGACGTAGACGTTCACGTTGAAGGTGCCGCCCGTGCCGAACTTGGAGCTGTTGGCGAACAGGCCGCCGAAGGTGTTGTTGACCCAGTGCGAGGCACCGGTGGAGCCGCTCTCGTCCTGACCGCCCAGGCACGGGGTGGGCTTGGTGTCGCCGGGGTTGCCCTCGACCACGCACAGGCCGACGTAGATGCCCTGGCTCGCGTTGAAGCCGGAGCCGGTGACATTGATGACCTGGCCGGCCGCGGCGGCGGTGTCCGGGGCGGTCACCGACAGGTTGTACGTGGTGCTGCCGTCGACGATCGTGCGGGTCGAGGTGGCCGCGGAGGCCGAGGTCGCGAGGCCCAGGGTGAGGGCGGCGGAGGCGGCGACGGCGAGGACGGTGCGAACGGGTCTCATGGTGAGCGTTTCACCTTTCTGGGGGTGTGCCCACTCCGGTCGGAGTTAGGTAAGGCAAACCTAAGTCAAGGGGTTCGAGGTTTGTCAACTGCCCGCAAAGCGGCCTCTGTTGGCAGAACGACCTCGAACTGCGTGGCGGCTTTCCGTGCGCCGGAAACGGTGTGGAGCTCCACCGCGTGCACGCCTTCGGCGGCCGTCGAATACACCGGGAAGGCTTGGGAGAGGCGGCCCTGCGCGTCGGCCACCGCCTGGTACCGGGTGTCCGCGTCGATCGCGACGAGGATGATCTCGCCGGGCTCGAAACCGGCGCCGGTGACCTGCTGTTCGGCGCCTGCGGGCATGGCGGTGCGGGTAACGGACGCGGAGGGTTTCTTCTTCGCCGTGGTGGGGCTCGGTGACGGCTCCGCAGTTTCCTCGGGCTCCGGCTCGGCCTCGACGGACGACCCCGTTCCCACCGCGACGTCGAGCAGCCCCAGGTCGCCCCCTCGCGTGAACTCCTGCCCGCTCCACTCGGTGAGCAGTTTCGCGCCCTCCTCGGTGAGGGACGCCCGTAGCCCGGTCCATGTCACCCCGGCTGTTCGTACGACGGGGTCGGCGCCGCCTGATGACACGTCGGCGAGAGCCAGTTCACGGGCCTGGCCGTCGGTGGCCGTACGGACGTAGAGGTTGCCGGAGCCGCCCCCCAACTCCAGCCGCAGCCCGCCGAACGTCAACGGCTCAGAGGGGCCGCCGAGTTGGGCGACACCCCCCAACTCGACCTCCATGTCTCCGGTTTCCGGATTCGTGCCGCCGTCCGTGGCCGGGAACCACGCGCGGTTCGCCGCTCCCTGTACGGCGGGTTCGGTGACGTCGAGCGTGAGGGCGGCGGCCGTGGTCCAGCTCGCGTAGCCGCCGGAGATCTCACGGGCGTAGGTCTCGCCGTCCTGCGCGACCGCCGTGGACGGGTGCAGCAGTGCGAGCAGTGCGCCGCAGGCCAGAGCGGCGGCGCCGGGTCTTTTCGCCATCTTCGGTTCTCCCTACGGGAAATGAGGTTCAGGCCGCTCGGCGCCGCCGCGCCCAGTACCAGGTCCCGGTGCCGGCCGCGACCAGCCCGGCCGCGGTGAGCCCGACGGTCAGGGCCGCGGAGCCGGTGCTCGCCAGCGGGCCGCTCGCTTTCGGTTCGGCGCCGGAGTCGGAGCCTGCGCCGGAGTCGGAGCCGCCCGTCGTGCTCGCCTCGGCGGTGGCACTCGGCGATGACGAAGCGCTGCCCGACGTAGCGCCGCTCCCCCCGAACGTCACCGGAATCCGCACGGTCTGGGTCTGGTCCCCGCCGCGTGTGTGGTCGTTGCGGGTGATCACGGCGCATTTCACACCGGACTTGGTGCAGTCGGTGTTCGCGTCCTTCGCCCGGACCGTCAGCCGCACGCTGAACGTGCCCTTGTGCCCGCTGCCTCCGTACGGTTTCGCCAGTCCCTCGCCGTACGACGGCGGGTTGGACGAGACCCACTGCGACGCCCCGGACTCGCCGGACATGTCGACACCGCCGATGCACGGAGTAGGTGTCCTGCCGGCCCCGTTGTCCACGCAGAAGGCGACGTAGATGCCCTTCTCGGTGTTGTAGCCGGAGCCGGAAACGGTCACCGTCTCGCCCGCCGGATCGAGGCCGGAGGACTTGGAGGCGGTGAGTTTCTGCCCCTCGGGTCCGGTCGCCGAGGTCCCCGCGGCGGCCGCGGGCGATGCGACCGCGAGAGCCAGGGCGATCGCGGAGAATCCCACAACTCGCTTGCCTCGCAGGCTACTTGGTCTTTTCACGTCACACCCCCACCAGTGGTTAATAAGGTAAACCTAACCTAAGCTGGCGATCAACTGTAGGTCACCCGTGAGACAGGAAAGGGGCAAGCGATGCGGATGCCCGGAAGATCCCGAACCTCCCCGACGCGCCGAGGCCTCGCGGCTGCCGGACTGGCGCTCGCCCTGCTGACGGCGGGGTGCGGGAGCGGCTCCTCGGCGTCCTCCTCCGCGACGGACGCCTCCCCGGCGTCCGCGAGCGCACGCGCGGCCGTGGCCGGGAAGCAACTCGCGAAGAACACCCTCGTGCCGCTCGAAGGCAAGGCGCCCACACCGGAGTTGCCCGTCACCGTCGACTCCTCGGACGGTCGGAAAGTCACCGTCGCGGACGCCTCGCGGATCCTGCCGCTCAACGGTGGTGTCGCGGAGATCGTGTTCACGCTCGGGCTCGGCGGCCGGGTCGTCGGCCGGGACATCACGGCCACCTTCGCGGAGGCGAAGAAGCTCCCGCAGGTCACCAAGGCGCACGATGTGAGCGCGGAGAGCGTGCTGTCGCTGCGGCCGACCGTGGTGCTCGCCGACACCGACACCGGCCCGCAGGAGGCGATCGACCAGATCCGTGACGCCGGCATCCCGGTCGTCGTCCTCGACCCGGCGACGAAACTGGCCGACGTCTCCACCCGCACCACCCGTATCGCCGAGGCGCTCGGCGTCCCCGCGGCGGGCAAAGCCCTGAACGCCCGGATCGCCGAGGACCTCAGGAAGGCCCGCGCCGCGGTGCCCGAGGGCAGCAGGCCCAAGGTGGCCTTCCTCTACATGCGCGGCAGCGCCGCCGTGTACCTCATGGGGGGCAGGGGCTCGGGTGCCGACTCACTCATCGAGGCCGCGGGCGCGGTGGACGCGGGTGGCGAGGCCGGCCTGGACAAGCCGTTCACCCCGCTCACCAGCGAGGCCCTCGTCAAGGCCCAGCCGGACGTGATCCTGATGATGGACAAAGGCCTGGAGTCGGTCGGCGGGATCGACGGTCTGGTCGACATCCCGGGCATCCGGGAGACCCCGGCCGGCCTGGACCGCAGGGTCGTCACCCTGGAGGACGGGGTGCTGCTCAGCTTCGGCCCGCGCACCCCGCTGGTCATCGACATCCTGGTCGACCGCATCCACCGGACCTGAACCCCCTTACCGGCGCACCTGAGCGGGCACCCCGCCCCTGACCGGTGCGGTCCTCCGGAACGCCCACTCCATCCTCGGCTCCATCACACACCGGAAGACCCGTCGCACGGGCGCGGTGCACAGCGCGGTCACCACCACACCGGCGACCAGCGTGACGGCGATCTCACCGAGCGGGGTGTGCGGCCAGCGGTACCCGGCCCAGTCGACGTGGTTGCCGGCCTGGACGACGAAACCGTGCAGCAGATAGCCGTAGAGCGTGCCCGCGCCCAGGGTCGTGAACCACATCCGGCGGCCCGGCACCCAGGACAGGAAACACGCGACCAGGACGAGCGAGCAGCCGAAGAGGGCCAGGGTCATCAGCGGCCCGCACCAGGCGGGCACACCGAAGTGCTCGGCGGCGTCGCGGTGGAAGAACCACGCGTAGTCCATGCGCGGCACCGCCCAGTACGAGAAGACGACCGCGGCCGCGAACACCGGCACCGCGAGCAGGCGTACCCGCCACTGCCGTACCAGCGAGAAGTGCTCGGGGCGCAGACACAGGCCGAGCACGAAGTACGGCAGGAACTGCAGGGTGCGCTGCAGATCGAGGTCGTTGCCGAGGGACGGGGTCAGGGTGGCGAGCGCGGCGATCGCGAGGGCGATCGGCAGCGGCCACCGCACGCTCCGCCAGATCGGCGTGGTCAGCCGCCAGATGAACAGCGCGGCCAGGAACCACGTCAGATACAGCGGGTCCAGCAGGCTGATCTCGCGGTCCGGGACGCCGTCCGACCACCGGGTGAAATAGGTGTACGCCGTCTCGAACGCGACATAGGGGACGACGACCCCGGTGACCAGGCGCCTGATCTTCTGCGGGCTCGCGTCGAAGGTCCGCGAGAAGTAGCCGGAGACGATGATGAACGCCGGCATGTGGAAGGCGTAGACGATCGTGTACAGCGCCGTGACGGCACGGCTGTCGGAGCGCAGGGGTTCCCAGGCGTGCCCCATCGCGACCAGCACGATCGCCAGGTACTTGGCGTTGTCGAAGAACGCGTCGCGTTGCTTCGGGCGTCCGGGCGGGTTCCCCGGCGCGGTGGCCGGCGCGGTGGTCGCCGCTGTCCGTCGTGCCGACTGTACGGATTGTGCGGTGTCGCTCACTCTTCTCCTTGACCGTTTCCTGTGGAACCCGCGGGGGAGGATACGCGTCTTCCAGGAGTTGGCTGTGAGGTGGGGGTGAGCGGCATTCGGCACGCCTCACCACTTACGGGCGACGTAAACCTCCCCGGCGCGTAACGTGGCGGACCATGAAGATCCTCATCAGCGCCGACATGGAGGGCGCCACGGGTGTCACGTGGCCGGACGACGTGCTGCCGGGCACACCGCAGTGGGTGCGGTGCCGGTCGATGTTCACCTCGGACGTCAACGCCGCTGTGCTCGGCTTCCTCGACGGCGGCGCCGACGAGGTCCTCATCAACGAGGCGCACTCGACGATGCGCAACCTGCTCCTCGAACAACTCGACGAGCGAGCGCAGATGCTGACCGGGCGGCACAAGGACCTCTCCATGATCGAGGGCGTCCAGCACGGCGACGTCGACGGCATCGCCTTCCTCGGCTACCACGCGGGCGCGGGCCAGGAGGGCGTCCTCGCCCACACCTACCTCGCCAACTCCATCACCGGGGTGTGGCTGAACGACGTACCCGCGAGCGAGGGGTACCTCAACGCGTATGTGGTGGCCGAGTACGGCGTCCCGGTCATCCTCGTCACCGGGGACGACGTCGCGTGCGAGGACGCCCTCGGCTACGCACCGGAGGCGCTGAAGGTCGCCGTCAAGGACCATGTCTCGCGCTACGCCGCCGTGTGCCGCACCCCGGCCCGCACCGCAGCCGACATCCGGGCCGCGGCCAAGGAGGCCACCCAGCTGGCGGTCCGTCAGGAACCGGTGCAGGCAGGGCCGTTCACGATCGCAGTCGAGTTCGACGCCGAGCACCTCGCGATGGCCGCCACCGTCGTGCCGGGCGTGGAGCGGATCGGAGCCCGGAAGGTGGCGTACACCAACGGGACCATGTACGAGGGAATCCGTACCTTCAAGGCGGTCACCACCATCGTCTCGGCCGCCGTGGAGGAAGCGTATGGCTGACCAGCAGGCACTGGACGAGGTCGTCCGGTTCACCTCCGACCTCATCCGCATCGACACCACCAACCGGGGTGGCGGCGACTGCCAGGAGCGCCCCGCCGCCGAGTACGCGGCCGAGCAACTGGCCGGAGCGGGCCTTGAGCCCCTGATGCTGGAGCGCACCAAGGGCCGTACGAACGTCGTCGCCCGGATCGAGGGCACCGACCCGTCGGCGGACGCGCTGCTCGTCCACGGTCATCTGGACGTCGTGCCCGCCGAGGCCGCCGACTGGAGCGTGCCCCCCTTCTCCGGGGAGATCCGCGACGGGGTCGTCTGGGGGCGCGGCGCGGTCGACATGAAGAACATGGACGCGATGATCCTGGCCGTCCTTCGGATCTGGGCCCGGCAGGGCGTACGGCCCCGGCGGGACCTGGTCGTCGCGTTCACCGCCGACGAGGAGGCCAGCGCCGTGGACGGCTCCGGGTTCCTCGCCGACGAGCACCCGGAGCTCTTCGAGGGATGCACGGAGGGGATCAGCGAGTCCGGCGCGTTCACCTTCCACGACGGCGCCGGGCGGCAGATCTACCCCGTCGCGGCAGGGGAGCGCGGCACGGGCTGGCTCAAGCTCACCGCGCGCGGCCGGGCCGGGCACGGTTCCAAGGTCAACAAGGAGAACGCGGTCACGCGGCTCGCCGCCGCCGTGACCCGCATCGGCGAGCACGAGTGGCCGCTCAGGCTCACCCCGACCGTCCGCGCGGCCCTCACCGAACTCGCCGCGCTCTACGGCATCGAGACCGACCTCTCCGACGTGGACGGGCTGCTGGAGAAGCTGGGCCCCGCCGCCAAGCTGGTCGAGGCGACCGTACGCAACAGCGCCAACCCGACCATGCTGGAAGCCGGTTACAAGCTCAACGTCATCCCGGGGGAGGCCGTGGCCTACGTCGACGGCCGCTATCTGCCCGGCGGCGAGGACGAGTTCCGTACCACCCTCGACGAGCTCACCGGGCCCGACGTGGACTGGGAGTTCAGCCATCGCGAGGTCGCCCTCCAGGCCCCGGTCGACTCACCGACGTACGCCAACATGCGGGCCGTCGTCGAGGAGTTCGCGCCCGAGGGGTACGTGGTGCCGTACTGCATGTCCGGCGGCACCGACGCCAAGCAGTTCTCCCGGCTGGGCATCACGGGGTACGGGTTCGCGCCCCTGAAGCTCCCGGAGGGCCTCGACTACCAGGCCCTCTTCCACGGGGTCGACGAACGCGTCCCCGTCGAGGCACTGCACTTCGGCGTCCGGGTACTCGACCGGTTCCTGCGGACAGCCTGAGCAAGTGGGGGAGAACGTGCAGACGTCGCCATACGGTTCCTGGCCCTCGCCCATCGACGCGGCACTCGCGGCCGCGCACGACGGACACCCCGAATGGCTGGGCTTCGTCGGGGACGAGGTGTGGTGGACCGAACCCCGGCCCGCCGAGGGCGGCCGCCGCACCCTGGTGCGCGGACGGGCCGACGGCCGGGAGGAGTCGGTGCTGCCCGCGCCGTGGAACGTGCGCAGCCGGGTCATCGAGTACGGCGGCCACCCCTGGGCCGGTGCGGTGGTGGCCGGTGAGCCGCTGGTCGTGTTCGTGCACTTCGCCGACCAGCGGCTGTACCGGTACGAACCCGGGAGCGAGCCGCGCCCCCTCACGCCCGTCTCCCCGGTGGGCGGCGGACTGCGCTGGGTCGAACCGCGGTTGAGACTCGACCTCGGTGAAGTGTGGTGCGTCCTGGAGGAGTTCACCGGCGACGGGCCCACCGACGTACGCCGGGTCCTCGCCGCCGTCCCGCTCGACGGCTCGGCCGCTCAGGACCGGGACGCGGTGCGTGAACTCACCGACGACCGGCACCGGTTCGTCACCGGACCCCGTATCTCGCCCGACGGCTCGCGCGCGGCCTGGCTCGCCTGGGACCACCCGCGCATGCCCTGGGACGGCACGGAGCTGATCGTCGCCGAGGTCAGCGGCGGCATGCTCGGGGAGCCCCGCACGGTCGCCGGCGGCCCCGAGGAGTCCATCGCCCAGGTCGACTGGTCGCCCGACGGCCGTCTCCTGTACGCGAGTGACCGCACCGGATGGTGGAACCTCTACCGCGACGGAGAGCAACTCTGCCCGCGCGAGGAGGAGTTCGGCGGCGCTCTCTGGAAGCTCGGCCACCGCTGGTTCGCCCCGCTGGACAACGGCCTCGTCGCCGTCGTGCACGGCAGCGGCTCGACCGCGCTCGGGATTCTGGACCCCGACACCGGCGAACTCGTCGACGCGGCAGGGCCCTGGACCGAGTTCGCGCCCACCCTCGCGGTGCACGGTGACCGGGTCGTCGCCGTGGGCGCCAGTCCGCGCACCGCCTACGAGGTGGTCGAGCTGGACACCCGCACCGGCAGAGCCCGGGTGATCGGTGCCGAGCACGACGACCCGGTCGACCCCGCCCACTACCCCGAACCGCTGATCCGCACCTTCACCGGACCGGACGGCCGCGACATCCACGCCCACGTCTACCCGCCCCACCACCCCGGGTACATGGCGCCCGGCGACGAGCTGCCGCCCTACGTCGTCTGGGCGCACGGCGGACCGACCGGCCACGCGCCCCTCGTGCTGGACCTGGCGATCGCCTACTTCACCTCGCGGGGCATCGGCGTCGCAGAGGTCAACTACGGTGGCTCGACGGCCTACGGCAGGGAGTACCGCAACCGGCTGCGCGAGCAGTGGGGCGTGGTCGACGTCGAGGACTGCGCGGCCGTCGCGCTCGCCCTCGCCGACGAGGGCACCGCCGACCGCGACCGGCTCGCCATCCGAGGCGGCAGCGCCGGAGGCTGGACCGCGGCCGCCTCGCTCACCACGACCGACGTCTACGCCTGCGGCACGATCGTCTACCCGATCCTCGACCTGACCGGCTGGGGCACCGGGGAGACCCACGACTTCGAGTCGCAGTACCTGGAGAGCCTGGTCGGACCGCTGGCCGAGGTCCCGGGACGGTACGCGGAACGCTCGCCCGTCGAGCACGCCGACCGGGTCACCGTGCCCTTCCTGCTGCTCCAGGGCCTGGACGACGTGATCTGCCCGCCCGCGCAGTGCGAACGGTTCCTGGCGCGGATCGCGGGGCGACGGGTGCCGCACGCCTACATCGCCTTCGAGGGGGAGGGGCACGGGTTCCGGCGGGCGGAGACGATGATCCGGGTGCTCGAATCAGAACTCTCCCTGTATGCCCAGGTGTTCGGGCTCAACCCGCCCGGTGTCCCGACATTGGAGCTCACCAAGTGACAGAACTCGTACGGCCGTCCAGGCTCGGACCCGGCGCCCGCGTGGCCGTGGTCGCGCCGAGCGGACCCGTAGTGGAGGAGCGGCTCCAGGCCGGGCTCGACATTCTGCGCGGCTGGGACCTCGACCCGGTGGTCGCCTCTCATGTGCTGAACACGCACGACGAATTGGCCTACCTGGCCGGATCCGACGCCGACCGCGCCGCGGACCTCCAGCAGGCGTGGTGCGACCCTTCCGTCGACGCGGTGCTGTGTGCGCGGGGCGGCTATGGCGCTCAGCGGATGGTCGACCTGCTCGACTGGGAGGCGATGCGGGCGGCCGGGCCCAAGGTGTTCGTGGGCTTCAGCGACGTCACGACGCTGCACCAGGCGTTCGCCACCCGCTTGGGGCTGGTCACGCTGTACGGTCCGGCCGCCGCCGGGGTCGACTTCGTGAAGAACGCCGTCGCACAGGACCATCTGAAGGCCACCCTCTTCGCCCCGGAGACGGTCCGCACACTCGTGTCCCGGGGCGGCACCCTGGCCCCCGGTCGGGCCCGCGGCGTCACGCTGGGCGGCTGTCTCAGCCTGCTCGCCACCGACCTCGGCACCCGGTACGCCCGGCCCGGGGCGCGGGGCGGACTGCTGCTGATCGAGGACGTGGGGGAGCAGGCGTACCGCGTCGACCGCATGCTGACCCAACTCCTGCGCGGCGGTTGGCTCGACGGCGTCAGCGGCATCGTCCTCGGCTCCTGGGCGGGGTGCGGTCCTTACGGTGTGCTGCGAGCGGTCCTCGTCGACCGGCTCGGCGGACTCGGTGTCCCCGTCGTCGAGGAGTTCGGATTCGGGCACTGTGAAGGGGCGTTGACCGTGCCCTTCGGGGTGGCGGCCGAACTGGACGCCGACGCGGGCACGTTGGCGCTCGACGCACCAGCCCTTCACTGAACCTCCGTCAAGAAACACCCGTCACAGCGATTGACCTTGCCTGACACGTGTCACACCATGACTACCGACCGGTACTTACTGGTCGGTAAGTCGGGTTGTCCTCAGTGTGGAGGTCTTGTGTCCCGTCGTGTGCTCGGATCCTGCGTCCCCCTCGCTCTCCTGCTCGGCGCCACACTCACCGCTCCCGCCACCGCAACCGCCCAATACACCGCCACCGCACTGAAGTTCACCATCCAGGCGGGCGGCCGCACCTGCACGGTCGACGCCGACCTGTACCGCCCTTCAGGCGTGGACCGGGCACCCGCCGTCCTCACCACCAACGGCTTCGGCGGGAGCAAGTCCGACGGTTCCACGGACGCCACCGCCAAGGCCTTCGCCCAGCGCGGATATGTCTCGCTGGCCTACTCCGGGCTCGGCTTCGGCAAGTCGGGCTGTCTGATCGCCCTCGACGATCCACGTATCGACGGTGTGGCCGCCTCGGCTCTCATCGACTTCCTGGGCGGGAAACGCGCCGCCGACGACGGCACGAAGGCCGACTTCGTCACCCTCGACGGTCCCGGTGACCCGCGCGTCGGCATGATCGGCGGCTCCTACGGAGGTGCGGTCCAACTGGCGACCGCCGCTGTGGACCACCGTGTGGACGCGCTCGTGCCGATGATCACCTGGAACGACCTGGCGTACTCCCTGGATCCCAACAACGTGAGGGCCGGTGGAAGCGTCCCCGGCTCCTTCAAGTGGCAGTGGACCAACGGTTTCTACCTCATCGGCGAGAGCCAGCCGCTCACCACCGCCAACCTCGACCCGTCCCGGATCAACTCCCTCGGCTGTCTGCACTTCGTCACCAAGGCCTGCGACACCGTCCGCACCCTCAACTCCGGCAGCTATCCGGCGGACCGCACGGCCGAGCTGCTCGACTACTCGCACAGTGTGTCCCCGGTGTCGTACCTGAGCCGCGTCAAGGCGCCCGCCCTGCTGGTCCAGGGGCAGGCCGACAGTCTCTTCAATCTCAACGAGGCGACAGCGACGTACAAGACGCTCAAGGCGCAGGGCACGACCGCCAAGATGATCTGGCAGTCCTGGGGACACAGTGGCGGGATGACCTCTCCGGCCGCCGGTGAACTCAACCTCGCCCAGGGCAACCTGGAGACCAGCTATGTCGGCCGGCGGATCCTCGCCTGGTTCGACCGGTACCTGCACAAGCAGAAGGGCGTCGACACCGGACCGGCCTTCGCCTACTACCGGGACTGGATCACCGACCCGAACGGCACCTACGCCACCGCCGCCCGCCTCCCCGCACTCAGTCAGAAGCTCTACCTCTCCGGCGACGGCAAGCTCGTCGACAGCAGCAGGAAGGTGGCGCGGGGGAGCCGGTCGTACAGCAACTGGCTTGTTCCCACGAGCCATTCGGAGAGTTCGCTGGCCGGTGTCGTGGGCATCCCGGACCCGGCGCCGTACGACACGGCCGGCACCTACGCCGGGTGGACCAGTGCGCCGCTGGCCCGGACCCTCGACGTCGTCGGCGCGCCGAAGGTCACCCTCAAGGTGAGTTCGCCGGAGGCCGAGCGCACCCAGCGCTCCGGCGACGCGGCCGACAAGCTCGTCCTGTTCGCCAAGATCTACGACATCGCGCCCGACGGCACGAAGACCCTCGCCCACCGGCTGGTCGCGCCGGTCCGGGTGCCCGACGTGACAAAGCCGTTCACGGTGACGCTGCCGGGGGTCGTCCACCGGTACGAGAAGGGGCACCGTCTGCAGTTCGTGATCGCGGCGAGCGACGACGCGTATTTCGGGAACCGGGGGATCAAGCCGGTGACCGTGGTGAGCGCACCCGGGAAATCGGGCGTGCTGGAGCTGCCCGTCGTATGAGTCACCCGGAGAGCAGCGCTCACCATGCACGACGGGCTTCGGGCTCACCCTGGTCGCATGAGCACCGGCCAGGGTGTTCATGAAACGGCGCAGCTGGGACGCCGTAAGGTGGCGGGATGCCGCACACCGCTTCCCGGTACCTCGCCGAAGGCCCCCGCGTGGGCATACGCCACTTCACCTACGAGGACGGTGCCGAGTTCACCGCCCGGGCCCGGGAGAGCAAGGAACTCCATCAGCCGTGGCTGTTCCCGCCCGACGGCGAGAGCGCCTATCTCGCCTACGCGGGCCGGCTGATCGAGGACCGGACCAAGGCGGGGTTCCTCGTCTGCGAGAAGGACGGCGAACGGGGCGACGGGGCCATCGCCGGGTACATCAACATCAACAACATCGTCGAGGGCGGCTTCCAGTGCGGGGCCCTGGGCTACGGCGCGTTCGCGCACGCAGCCGGGCGCGGGCTGATGCGCGAGGGTCTCGACCTGGTGGTGGGGTACGCCTTCGGACCGATGCGGCTGCACCGTCTGGAGATCAACGCGCAGCCCCGGAACTCCGCCTCCATCGCCCTGGCCCGCAGCTGCGGCTTCCGGCTGGAAGGGTTCTCCCCGAAGATGATCTACATCGACGGGGCGTGGCGGGACCACGAGCGCTGGGCGATCACCGCCGAGATGCTGGCCTCCGGTTGATCTTCATGGTGTCGAGGTCCGTGACCGTCGACTTCCGCTCGCGAAAGCCGTGGCCCAGGCCCCGCAGCGCCGTCTCCGCGCGGTCCGCCGCGTCCGACACCACCACGCATGCGGAATATCGTGCACGCTCTGGAGAGCAGGGTGGTGGTGCCGCCGCGCTGCGACTGGCGAGACACCGGTCGCCCTCACTGGCGGCACATGCCGGAGACCGCGCTCCACCCCGCTCGCCGAGTACCACCCGGGTGTCGCCCAGTGGCACTCCGGTGACCGGGCGCAGGCGGTGCGCAGTTGGGAGCGGGGGGCTCGAACTGACCCCGTCCGTATGGCCGTTGCTGCGCTGTCTCGCGGGCCGTCTTCGACGGGGGCTTCGAGGTGGCCGATCTGCGGGAGGGAGCCGAGGCGATCGGCCGACTCTGGAGCCGGATCAGCGGCGAACCGCTTCCTCCGCACTACGACGGAACAGGAACCGCTCTAGGTGACGTTGCGGTCCACGTACTCGTACACCACCCCGTCCGGATGCATCACGATCAGATTGCGGCCCACCGGCGTCGGCACCGGGCCCGCGATGATGCGGGCACCCAGCTCGCTGAGCACGTCATGGGCCTCGTCGACGTCCTTCACCGCGATGGTCGCCGCGACCTTGCGCAGCACTTCCAGTTCGGCTTCGGGGCCGCTCATCAGCAGGAAGCAGCCGACCGCGGCCACCTGGACGCCGCCGCGCTCGAAACGGAGGGCTTTGGCGCCCGCAAGCCGCTCGTAGAAGACGACCGCGGCCTCCAGGTCGTCGACACAGACACGCAGCGTGGTTCCCAGAATGTCCATGCGGACGAGCCTAGTTGCGGCGACCGGGCCGAGGAGATCGTTTCACGCGATCCTCCCGAGCCGGCCGCCGGTGCCGCACAGTGGCCCGGGGTGGCGTTATGCGTACGGCAGTGCGGGTACCCGGCGGCCATGGAGCGCTTGGATCATCTGGAGCATCTGGACAAACACCTGGTCGATGAGCTGGCGCAGGTGGCACGCGAGACCGTACGGGAAGAGCTGCGCGAGCAGACGCGCAAGCAGCGCCGTACGGCCATGCTGTACGCCGCGTCCGGCGCCGTCGCCCTCTACGCGGGCGCGGCCCTGGCACTCGCCGTGGGCCTCGCACTCGCACTCGGGCTGCCCGACTGGGCCGCCGCGCTGATCACCGCCGCGATCCTGGGCGCCGTGGCCTATGTGCTGCGCGGCGCGGCGAGGCCCGCCGCGTCCCGGCCGACGGCCGCGCACGAGGCCGACATGAGCGCCGGGCGCGACCGCGTCGCCGGTGGTACGGCACCGGTGGCCGCGCCGCCGAGCGGGCTCGGGACGCCGTATCCGCCCATGCCGCCGGTCGCCCCCGGGGCACCGGGGACGCCGGAACCCGGCACCGCGCCGCGCCAGGACGACATCGACCCCGAGCAGCCGCACCACCGGGCATGACGCGTGGTGCGCGACACAGGGAAGGGATCGCGCGTGAAGCACGGCAAGGTGGTGGTGGTGACCGGCGCCAGCGGCGGCGTGGGGCGCGCGACGGTCCGTGCCTTCGCCGAACGAGGCGCCCGGATCGCCCTGCTGGCCCGGGGCCGCGAAGGCCTCGCGGCGGCCGCCGACGAAGTGCAGCAGGCCGGCGGTGAGGCCCTCGTCGTGAGCGTCGACATGGCCGACGCCAAGGCCGTCGACGACGCGGCCCAGAAGGTCGTCGACGCCTACGGGCACATCGACGTCTGGGTCAACAACGCCTTCTCCGGAGTCTTCGCGCCGTTCACCGAGATCACGCCGGACGAGTTCCGGAGGGTGACCGAAGTGACGTACCTGGGCTATGTGTTCGGCACGCGTGCCGCGCTTCGTCACATGCTGCCGCGGAACCGGGGCACGATCGTGCAGGTGGGGTCCGCGCTGGCCTACCGGGGGATTCCGCTGCAGTCGGCGTACTGCGGGGCCAAGCACGCGATCCAGGGGTTCAACGAGTCCCTGCGGTGCGAGTTGCTCCATGAGGGCAGCGGCGTCCGTACGACGATGGTGCAGCTGCCGGGCGTCAACACACCCCAGTTCGACTGGGTGTTGAACCGGATGCCCGGACGGGCTCGTCCGGTGGCGCCGGTGTACCAGCCGGAGGTCGCCGCTCGCGCGGTCGTGCACGCGGCCTTTCACGCGCGGCGGCGGGAGTACTGGGTCGGCGGGTCCACGGTGGCCACGCTCATCGCCAACGCGGTCGTGCCGGGGGTACTGGACCGTTACCTCGCCCGCACCAACTTCGAGGCGCAGCAGGAAGAGGGGGAGCACGGCGGTCCCGGGAACCTGTGGGCGCCCGCGGACGGACCGCACGGGCGGGACTTCGGGGCGCACGGCCGCTTCGACGAGGAGGCCGTGGCCGGCAGCCGGCAGGACTGGCTCTCCCGCAACCGCGCCCGGATGGGCATGGGGCTCGTGGCGGCCGTGGCCGGAGGGCTGGGCGCCGCGGTGACCGCCGGGATCCGCCGTCGGGGCTGAACACCACGGCACACGGTGAGCGGCGGGAGCCATCGGCCCCGCCGCTCACCGTCGTTCACGCCACCCGGTACTCCTCCACCTCGTCCGTCCGCAGCGTCAGACCGTGGCCCACCCCCGCCAGCGGGCGAACCGTGCCTCCCGTCGGATCCAGCGCGCCGTCGAAGAACATGTCCTCGATGCGGACGTGGTCGTGGAACCACTCCATGTGACGGATGTTGGGGATCGCGGCGGCCGCCGCCGCGTGGGCGTGCGGGGCGCAGTGTGTCGAGACCTCCAGGCCGTGGGACTGGGCCAGGGCCGCGGCGCGCAGGAACTCCGTGAGGCCGCCGCAGCGGGTCGCGTCGATCTGGAGGCAGTCGACCGCGCCCGCCGAGATCATGCGGGCGAAGTACGGGAGGTCGTAACCGTATTCGCCCGCCGTGACATCGCAGACGAGCGCGTCGCGGACCAGGCGGAGGCCGGTCAGGTCGTCAGAGGAGACCGGCTCCTCGAACCAGCCGACGCCGTGCTCCACCAGGGCGTTGCCCACCCGGACCGCCTGCTTGCGGGTGTACGCGCCGTTCGCGTCGACGTACAACTCGGCGTCGGGGCCGATGACTTCGCGGGCCGTCCGGACCCGGGAGAGGTCGCGGGAGACCGCCCGGCCCCAGCTCTCGCCGATCTTCAGCTTGACGCGGGGGATGCCCTGGCCGTGCACCCAGCCGTTGAGCTGCGCGGCCAGATGCGTGTCGTGGTACGTGGTGAAGCCGCCGCTGCCGTAGACGGGGACGCGTTCGCGGGCCACGCCGAGCAGCCGGGCCAGGGGGAGTTCCACGAGACGGGCCTTCAGGTCCCACAGGGCGATGTCGAGGGCCGAGATGGCGCACGCCGCGATACCCGGGCGGCCCGCGTTCCGGACCGAGCGGCACATCGTCTCGTGCAGCGCCGGGATGTCCAGCGCGCTGCGGCCCTCGACCAGGGGCCCGAGGTGCTCGGTGAGGAAGTCGCCGACCGCGGCCGGGCCGTAGGTCCAGCCCGTGCCGGTCTCGTCGCCCGTCGTCACCTCGGCGATCACCATGGTCGTGGTGTCCCACGCGAGCGTGCCGTCGGCCTCGGGGGCGTCGGTCGGCACCGTGTACACCGAGACGACCGGCCTGAGAAGGTTCATCGTTCACCCTTGCTGGAGCTGGGGCAGCACCTTCGTACGGTAGAAGTCGAAGAAGCCGCGCTGGTCTGGACCGATCTGGTTGACGTAGACCAGGTCGAAGCCCGCGTCGGCGAAGGCGCTGAGCGCGGCGACGTGCTCGTCCACGTCGTCCCCGCACACCGACTTCTCGGTCACCATCTCCTCCGTGACCAGTGGCGCCAGCTGCTCGAAGTGGCTGGGCGACGGCAGGATCTGGGCCATCTCGCCGGGCAGGAACTGGTTGAACCACAGCTTGCGGACCGTACGGACGCATTCCTCGCGGTCCGTGCCGTAGCAGACCTTGGTGCCCCCGCTCACGGGCTTCCCGGCGCCGCCGCCCTTGCGGAACTGCTCGACCATCGACTCCTCGGGCATCATCGTGATGTACCCGTCGCCGACCCGGGACGCGAGTGCCGTGGCCGACGGGCCGAAGCCGGAGATGTCGATGGGGACCGGCTCGTCGGGGACCGTGTAGAGGCGGGCGTTCTCGACCGTGTAGTGCGTGCCGTGGTGGTTGACCTCCTCGCCCGTGAAAAGGCGGCGCATCACCTGGATCGACTCCTCCAGCATCTCCAGGCGGATGTGCGCGGGCGGCCAGACATGGCCGAGGACATGCTCGTTCAGGGCCTCGCCGGAGCCCACGCCCAGCCGGAAGCGGCCGTTCGTCATCACCGCCGAGGTCGCCGCGGCCTGTGCCACCACCGCCGGGTGGATCCGCACGGTCGGGCAGGTCACGGCCGTCTCGATGGGCAGTGACACCGCCTCCGACAGCGCGCCGATCACCGACCAGACGAAGGGGCTCTGGCCCTGCGCGTCGTTCCACGGGTGGTAGTGGTCGGAGATCCACAGCGCGCGGAAACCGGCCTGCTCGGCCATCCGCGCCTGTTCGACCAGCTCCGCGGGACCGAACTCCTCGCAGGACAGGAAATAGCCGTATTCGGGCATGGGGGTACCTCCGGCGGCTCCTTGAGCAGTGGGCTTTGCCCGAGTACCCGGCGGCCCGTGCGGAAACCGGCGTTTGGGTGCCCTGGCCAGGGGGACGCGGAAGGCTCCCGAGGTACGCGACAGCCCCGGAGGCGAACCGTGAGTCGACCGCGCATCGTGATCGTCGGTGCCGGCTTCGCCGGGTACCGGACGGCCAAGGAACTGTCCCGAGAAGCCCGCGGCAAGGCCGACATCACCCTGCTGAACCCGACCGACTACTTCCTGTATCTGCCCCTGCTGCCCCAGGTCGCCGCCGGCATCCTGGAACCCCGCCGGGTGACCGTCTCCCTGTCCGGCACCCTGCCCCGGGTGCGCCTTGTGCTCGGCGAGGCCGACGGCATCGACATGGACACGCGGACCGTCCACTACACCGACCCGGAGGGCGACGGAGGCACCCTGTCCTACGACCGGCTCGTGCTGGCCGTCGGCAGCGTCAACAAACTGCTCCCCATCCCCGGCGTCGCCGAGTACGCGCACGGCTTCCGTGGCCTGCCCGAGGCGCTGTACCTGCGGGACCACGTCACCCGGCAGGTGGAACTCGCGGCCGCGGCCGACGACCACAAGAACTGCCAGGCCCGCTGCACCTTCGTGGTGGTCGGCGCCGGATACACCGGCACAGAGGTCGCCGCGCACGGGCAGCTCTACACCGACGCACAGGTCCGCGGGCATCCGCTCCGGGAGGACATACGGCCCCGCTGGATACTCCTCGACGTCGCGGACCGGGTGCTGCCCGAGCTCGACGAGCACCTCTCCACGACCGCCGACCACACCCTGCGGGAGAGGGGTGTCGAGGTGCGCATGGGGACGTCCGTGAAGGAGGCCACGCCGAACGGGGTGCTGCTGACGGACGGTGAGTTCGTCGAGACCCGGACCCTTGTGTGGTGTGTCGGCGTACGGCCCGACCCGCTCGTCGAGTCCACCGGGCAGCCTCTCGAACGCGGGCGGCTCGTCGTCGACCCGTATCTCCAACTCCCGGGCCGCCCCGAGGTGTTCGCCTGCGGTGACGCGGCCGCGGTGCCGGACCTGGACAACCCCGGCGGCTTCACGCCGATGACCGCACAGCACGCCTGGCGGCACGGGAAGACGGTGGCGCGGAACATCGCCGCCTCGTTCGGGGACGGTGAGCGACGGCCCTACCGGCACAAGGACCTGGGCTTCGTCGTGGACCTCGGTGGCGCGAAGGCCGCCGCCAACCCGCTGCACATCCCCCTCTCCGGGTTCGCTGCCGGTGCCGTCACACGCGGCTACCACCTCGCAGCGATGCCCGGCAACCGCGTCCGCGTCGCCGCCGACTGGCTGCTGGACGCCGTACTCCCGCGCCAGGCCGTCCAGTTGGGCCTCGTACGGTCCTGGTCGGTACCGCTGGAATCGTCGTCACCGGAGCTTGCCCGGGTGCCCGGGCGGCCGGAGGCACGCCAGGAGACCGACGCGCGCTCCGGGCCCGGGGCCGCGACCGAGGAGGAGACGGGACCGGGACGAAGGCCGACCGAGCGACCGGCCGTTCCGGGAGACACCGCGGCCGAGCAGACCGACCCACGGGAGCCGACGATCGCCGGGGCGAGCGCCGGCGAGGCGGTGATCGCGGAGGCGAAGGCCCGCGAGGCGGCGGAACGAAAGAACCCCGGCCCCACCAGGCGCCGACCCGCCCCTGCGGGGAACCGGCCCGGTGGTTTGCCGGCGAGGAATCAGCCCGCCCCTGAACCCGCCCAGCAGCAACCCGCCCCCGAACCCACCGAGAACTCAGGCGGTGAGTCGGGGAAAGCCCCCGGCCCCGTCAAGCGCACCGACGCGGATTCCGCGGAAGGAGACTCATGAACACCGGTGAACTCGTCGAACTCGCCCAGCAGTTGCGCGTGGACAGTGTGCGCGCCGCAGGGGCCGCGGGCTCCGGGCACCCGACCTCCTCGATGTCCGCCGCCGACCTGATGGCCGTACTCCTCGCCCACCACCTCCGCTACGACTTCGACCGTCCCGAACACCCCGGCAACGACCGCTTCGTGCTGTCCAAGGGCCATGCCTCGCCGCTGCTGTACTCCGCCTACAAGGCCGCCGGCGCCGTCGACGACGAGGAGCTGCTGACCTTCCGCAAGGACGGCAGCCGGCTCGAAGGACATCCCACCCCGCGCAAGCTCAAGTGGGTCGAGACCGCCACCGGTTCCCTCGGTCAAGGACTCCCCGTGGGCGTCGGCATCGCACTGTCCGGCAAGCGGCTGGACCGCACCGGGTACCGCGTGTGGGTGCTCTGCGGGGACAGCGAGCTCGCCGAGGGGTCGATCTGGGAGGCCGCCGAGCACGCCGGTCACGAGCACCTCGACAACCTCACCGCGATCGTCGACGTCAACCGTCTGGGCCAGCGCGGACCCACCCGGCACGGCCACGACCTCGACGCCTACGCCCGCCGCTTCCAGGCCTTCGGCTGGCACACCGTGGAGGTCGACGGGCACGACGTGGACGCGATCGACCGCGCGTACGGCGAGGCCGAGTCCACCAAGGGCCAGCCCACCGCCATCCTCGCCCGCACCCTCAAGGGCAAGGGCGTCGCCGACGTCGAGGACCGCGAGGGGCTGCACGGAAAGCCGCTGAAGAACTCCGACGACGCGATCGAGGAACTCGGCGGCGTACGCGACCTGCGCGTCCAGGTGCACGAACCGCCGGCCGCCCGCCTGCTGCACGCCGTACACACCGGACACCTCGAACTGCCCAGGTGGGACAAGGGAGATGAGGTCGCGACCCGAGACGCCTACGGGCAGGCCCTCACCGCCCTCGGTACCGGACGCGGTGACGTCGTCGCCCTCGACGGCGAGGTCGGCGACTCCACCCGTACCGAGTTCTTCGCCAAGGAACACGCCGACCGCTACTTCGAGTGCTACATCGCCGAGCAGCAGATGGTCGCGGCCGCCGTCGGACTCGCCGCGCGCGGCTGGGTGCCGTACGCCGGCACGTTCGCGGCCTTCCTCACCCGCGCCTACGACTTCGTCCGCATGGCCTCCATCAGCGGGGCCGGCATCAACCTCGTCGGCTCGCACGCGGGCGTGGCCATCGGACAGGACGGGCCCAGCCAGATGGGTCTTGAGGACCTGGCGATGATGCGGGCGATCCATGACTCGACCGTGCTGTACCCGTGCGACGCCAACCAGACCGCCCACCTGGTCGCCGCGATGGCGGACCTGGACGGTGTCCGCTATCTGCGCACCAACCGCGGCGAGAGCCCGGTGATCTACGGCCCCGGGGAGGAGTTCCCGATCGGCGGCAGCAAGGTGCTGCGGTCCTCCGAAAGCGACCGGATGACGGTCGTCGCGGCGGGCGTCACCGTGCCCGAGGCGCTGAAGGCCGCCGACGCCCTCGACCAGGAGGGCATCCGGATCCGGGTGATCGACCTGTACTCGGTCAAGCCCGTCGACCGGCCCACCCTCCGACAGGCCGCCGAGGACACCGGCTGCCTCCTGACCGTCGAGGATCACCGCGAGGAGGGCGGCCTCGGCGACGCCGTCCTCGACGCCTTCGCCGACGGCAGGCCGGTGCCGCGCCTGGTGCGCCTCGCGGTCCGTACGATGCCGGGCTCGGCCTCGCCCGAGGAGCAGCTGCACGCCGCGGGCATCGACGCCGAGTCGATCGCGGCCGCCGGACGGCTGCTGGTGGAGCAGGCGATCGCGTCGTGAGCAGGGGCGACGTACGGACCGTACGCGCAGGGAAACACACCGTGGAGGTGCACCGACCGGACAAGGTGCTCTTCCCCGGCGGCGACGGCGCCAAGGAGTACACCAAGAGCGATCTCGTCGACTACTACCGGGCCGTCGCGCCCTTCATGCTGCCGCATCTGCGCGGCCGTCCGCTGATGCTGGAGCGGTATCCGGACGGCGTCGGCGGCCCCCGGTTCATGCAGAAGAACACCCCTGACAGCTACCCGGAGTGGATCAGCCGGGTCGAGGTGACGAAGGAGGGCGGCACCGTCTGCCACACCGTGTGCGACGACACCGCCACCCTGCTCTACCTCGCCGACCAGGCCTCCCTCACCCTGCATCGCTGGCTTTCCCGGGCCGGAAGCGTAAAGCGGCCCGACCGGATGGTCTTCGACCTCGATCCGGCCGGCGACGACGACTTCGCGGCGGTGCACGAGGCGGCCTGGCTGCTCGGAGAACTGCTCGACGAGCTGAAGCTGCCCTCGGCGCTGATGACCACCGGCTCACGCGGACTGCATGTGATCGTGCCCCTCAACGGCAGGCACCACTTCGACGAGGTGCGCGCGTTCGCCAGGGACGTCGCCGACACCCTGGTCGCGGGCCACCCCGACCGTCTCACCACCGCCGCCCGCAAGAAGGAGCGCGGAGACCGGCTCTACCTCGACGTACAGCGCAACGCCTACGCGCAGACCGCCGTCACACCCTTCACCGTACGGGCGAAACCGGGAGCTCCCGTGGCCACCCCGATGGCCTGGACCCAGCTGGACGACCCGGACCTGGACGCCCGCCGGTGGACCATCGCCGACGTGGTCGAACAGGCCCGCACCCATCCCTGGGCCGGAGTGCTCGCCAAGGGCCGGGCGCTCGGACCGGCCCGGCGCAGGCTGAACGCGTTGATGCCCTCCTGAAGGTTTGGCGAACGAACGAGCGGCCACCCGGGGTGAGAGGTGGCCATGGCGAACACAAAAAACTCACCAGAAACACAAGCTCCACGGAATTCCCCCAGAGGGAAAGAAAAGGACACGGAAGAGAACGTGGCGAACGAACGGCGGCCCAATCCGATGGAGGTGCTGCGCCAGGCGCGCGCCCAGCTCTCGGAGCTGACCGGCATGACCGCCGAGAACGTCTCTTCCTTCGAACAGACCGAGGACGGCTGGTCGTTGGAGGTCGAGGTCCTCGAACTCTCCCGCGTGCCCGACACGATGAGCCTGATGGCGAGCTACCAGGTCGAACTCGACCCCGAAGGTCAGCTCACCGGCTATCGGCGCGTTCGCCGTTACGAGCGCGGGCGGGCCGACGCACACCGGCCAGGCGGCCGCTAGGCCGCCCACCTCGGACATCCGCACACGACACGACAGACAAGGAGGTACGGTCGGCATGACCGTTGTCCCGGCACAGCAGGGCGGTGGAGGCGGCTCCAGTGGTCTCTACGACGTTCTGGAACTGGTCCTCGACAGGGGGCTCGTCATCGACGCGTTCGTACGGGTATCCCTGGTCGGCATCGAAATCCTGAAGATCGACGTACGGGTCGTGGTGGCCAGCGTCGACACCTATCTCCGCTTCGCGGAGGCATGCAACCGGCTCGACCTGGAGGCCGGCCCGCACCGCGACCCCGGTCTTCCCGACCTCGTCGGCGAGATCACCGAGTCCGGCGCGCGCGGCAAGTCCAAGGGCGCGCTGTCCGGCGCCGCGGAGACCATCTCCGACGCCTTCAAGCAGGCGCGTGAGGGGGACGGCCAGACCGAGTCCAGGCCGCGGGCCCGCAAGTCCACCACCGCGCGCAGGAAGGAGGAACAGGAGTGAGCACGTATGTGTACGGCATCACCGCTGCCTCCCACCCTTCACTGCCCGAGGGCATGGGCGGGGTCGGCGACCCCGCGCTCCCCGTGCGGGTGCTGAAGGAGGGCGATCTGGCGGCCATCGTCAGTGACGCGCCCGAGGGCCTCAAGCCCAAGCGCCGTGACCTGCTCGCGCACCAGAACGTGCTGAGCGAGGCGGGCGCGGACGGCTGCGTCCTGCCCATGAGGTTCGGCAGCGTCGCGCCCGACGACGGCACCGTCACCGGGGTGCTCGCGGAGCGCTCCGAGCACTACAAGGAGCGTCTCGGCACCCTGGACGGCAAGGTCGAGTACAACGTCAAGGCCACGCACGACGAAGAGGCCGTGCTGCACCGCGTGATGTCCGAAAACCCGGAGGTCCGCGCGGTGACCGAGGCCAACCGGCAGGCCGGCGGCGGCAGTTATGAGCAGCGTCTGAGGCTCGGCGAGATGGTCGTGGCCGCGGTCAAGGCCCGTGAGGCCGAGGACGCCTCCGAGGTGCAGCAGGCCCTGGAACCGGTCGCCGAGGCGATGAGCGTGGGACCCGAGTCCTCCGGCTGGCTCGCCAACGTGTCGTTCCTCGTGGGGCGCGACTCGGCCGCGTCCTTCCTGGCCGTGGTGGACCAGCTCCGCAAGAGCCATCCGCACCTCGACGTGCGGGTCAACGGCCCGCTGCCGCCGTACAGCTTCGTCGACCCGGGTCCGGCAGAGCCCGCGGGCACCACGGTCGGCATCGACCATGCGGAGGAGTGAGCGACGGTGGGTCTCATCTCAGAGGTGTTGCTGCTGCCGTTCGCCCCGGTGCGCGGCAGCGCCTGGGTGATCAGACAGGTGCTGAGCGAAGCGGAGCGCCTCTACTACGACCCGGCGACGGTCCGGGCCGAACTCGCCCGGCTCGAGGAGCGTCTCGAGGCGGGCGAGATCGACGACGAGGAATTCGACCGGCAGGAGGACGAACTCCTCGAACGACTGGAGATCGGCCTGCGCGGGGGCGCGGGGACTGGCGACGGGACGACACTATGAACCGAGTGGGACTGGGCCTCGCGGTAGGGGCCGGATACGTCCTCGGACGTACGAAGAAACTGAAGATGGCGTTCGCCGTCGGCACGCTCGTGGCCGGCAAGCGGATGCATCTGAGCCCGCGGGCGCTCGCGGACCTGGTGTCCCAGCAACTGCTGAAGAACCCGCAGTTCAAGGAGATCGGGGACCAGCTGCGCCAGGATCTGCGCGGAGTCGGCAAGGCGGCCTCGGGCGCCATGGTGGAGCGGCAGATCGACACGATCGCCGACCGGCTGCACGGCCGTACCGCCCAGGTCCGCGACCAGCTCTCGGGCGTGGCGCCGGAGGTGCCGGGCCTCTTCGAGGACGAGGACGACGAGGACGACGCGTCCGAAGGGGACGAGGAGCAGGACCAGGAGGAGACTGGAACCACACAGGCCGAGGCCGACGAGGAGCCCTCGGACGAGGACGAGGACGACGACGAGTCCGCGTCCGAATCCGATGAGTCCCCCGCTCCGGCCCGGGCGAAGAGGGCCGCGAAGAAGGCCCCCGCCAAGAAGGCGGCGGCGAAGAAGGCGCCCGGGAAGCCGCCCGCCAAGAAGACGGCGCAGAGCCGCACGGGCGGCAAGAAGGCCGCGGCGAAGAAGGCCACGGCGAAGAAGACGGCTGCCAAGAAGGCGACCACGGCCAGGGGTGCGGGACGTGGCGCCCCGGCCCGGCTGCCGAAGGGAGACGGTGAGCGATGACCGAGACACTCGGATCCGCCCGCAACGTCACCGACAAGGCGAAGAACAACCCGCTCACCGACGTGGCCCACAGCGAGGCCGCCGACCGGCTCAAGGCCGAGGTGCAGGAGTACCTCTCCGCGCAGGTCCAGCGGATGCTGGTCGGCGTCGGCCACAAGCTCGGCGAGACCACCGGCAAGCTCAACGACATCGCCGAGGGCAACAGCCCCGGCTTCGCCAAGCTCGCCCTCGACGGCGGCCGAAAGCTCGCCGAGGGCAAGGGGCCGATGCGCAGCGCGGTGGAGCTCGGTTTCTCGCGGGCCAAGGACAACGTGGTCGGCGCCTTCAAGAACCTCGGCGGCGGCAAGGGCAAGGGCAAGCGGAAGGGCGGGGTGGGCCAGAAGCCCACGGTGATCATCGAGTTCATCGATGTCGGCGTGGATCTGCGCACGGCCTACGACCAGTGGACCCAGTACCAGGACTTCTCGACCTTCGCGAAGGGCGTCAAGAGCGCGAGCCGCGCCGACGACACCCACTCCGACTGGCAGATGAAGATCTTCTGGTCCAACCGCAGCTGGAAGGCGACGACCACCGAGCAGCTCCCGGACGACCGGATCCAGTGGGCCTCCGAGGGCGCCAAGGGCACGACCAGGGGGGTCGTCTCCTTCCATCGGCTCGCCGACAACCTCACCCGGGTCCTGCTGGTGATCGAGTACTACCCCCAGGGCCTGTTCGAGAAGACCGGCAACATCTGGCGGGCCCAGGGCCGCCGGGCCCGGCTCGACCTCAAGCACTACGCCCGCTTCATCACCCTCAAGGGCGAGGCGGAGGACGGCTGGCGCGGCGAGATCCGCGACAGCGAGGTCGTCAAGAGCCACGAGGACGCGGTGGCGGAGGAAGAGGAAGAGGGCGCCTACGACGAGGAGGGCGCCGAGACCGACGAGCGTTCCGAGACCGAGGACGCCGAGGACGCCGAGCCGGACGAGGAAGCTGAGGACGAGTACGAGGAGTACGACGAGGAGGAGCCCGAGGAAGAGGGCCCCGAGGACGAGGAAGGCGCGCTGGAGGAGGAAGAGGAAGAGGAAGAGGCGCCTGAGGACGAGTACGAGTACGCCGAGGGCGGGAGTCGACAATGAGCATGCCCAGCCGGCTCCCGGACCCCTACGGCCAGGGAAGCGGCGCCAACCTGGCGGACATCCTGGAGCGAGTGCTGGACAAGGGCATCGTCATCGCGGGTGACATCCGCATCAACCTGCTCGACATAGAGCTGCTCACCATCAAACTGCGGCTCATCGTCGCCTCGGTCGACAAGGCCAAGGAGATGGGCATCGACTGGTGGGAGGACGACCCGGCACTGTCCACACGGGCACGCCGTGACGAACTGTCCCGCGAGAACGCCGAGTTGCGCGAGCGGCTGGCCAGGCTTGAGGAACTGGCGCCCGCTCGCGCACAGGAGGAGGGCTCATGACCGGACTGCGCTATGTCTACGCCGTCTGCCGTCCCTTCGGGGCCGCCCTCCAGTCCCAGCTGACGGGAGTGGGAGGCGATCCGCCGCGACTGCTCACCCACCGTGGCCTGATCGCCGTGGTCAGCCATGTGCCGGAGCGGGACTTCGCCGAAGGCCCGCTCCGCGCCCATCTGGAGGACCTGGAGTGGCTGACCGCCACCGTCCGGGCCCACCAGTGCGTGATCGACGCGCTCACCGCCGTCACCACTCCGCTGCCGCTCCGGCTCGGTACCGTCTTCCGGGACGACAGCGGCGTACGGACGATGATGGAGGCGCGCGAGGAGGACTTCCTGCGCACCCTCGACCGGCTGGAGGGCCGGGTCGAATGGGGCGTCAAGGTGTACGCCGAAGAGGAACCGCGAGCGGTGGAAAGGCCGGCCCAGCCGGTCTCGGGCCGTGATTACCTGCGGCAGCGACAACTGCGGAACAAGGCGACCGAGGACAGGTGGCAGAAGGCGGAGGCGTTCTCCGACCACCTCCATCGGACGCTTTCCCTGCGCGCCGAGGACTCCAGGCTGCATGCCCCGCAGAACGCGACGCTTTCCGGCGCCGCCGGAAAGAACATACTCAACGCGGCCTATCTGGTGCCGCGCACGGATTCCGAGGAATTCGTGGAACTGGTGGACCGGACAAAGGACGACGCCCCGGGAATGCGGGTGGAACTCACAGGACCCTGGGCCGCCTACTCCTTCACGGAAACGACGGAAACGACGGAAACGACGGAAACCCCGGAAACGGAAGAGGAGCGGCACTCGTGACCGTGATCGAACGGCGTGAGGTGGCGCTCGTCGACCTCCTCGACCGGCTGCTGGCCGGCGGGGTCGTCATCACGGGGGACATCACCCTGCGCATCGCGGACGTCGATCTCGTCCGTATCGACCTCAACGCACTGATCAGCTCGGTCAACGCGCAGGTGCCCTCACCCTGGGAGGAGTTGCTGTGACAGCCCGACGAAACAGGCTCGACCTCGAACCCGACACCGTCGAGCGGGACCTGGTCAAACTCGTCCTGACCGTCGTGGAACTGCTGCGCCAGCTCATGGAGCGGCAGGCGCTGCGCCGCTTCGACGAGGGCGATCTGAGCGAGGAGCAGGAGGAACGTATCGGGCTCACCCTCATGCTCCTCGACGACCGTATGACCGAACTGCGCGAGCGGTACGGACTGCGGCCCGAGGACCTGAATCTGGACCTCGGGCCGCTGGGACCGTTGCTTCCCCGGGAATGAATTCCCGGGAACGTCACCACCTATACCAACGACCCCTGCCTCCGGCTGTGGTCGTCCCGCGCATCAGGAACCCCAGCAGCCACAGCACCAGTACGGCCAGCGCAATCCACCAGAGAATCTTCACTGCGAATCCGGCACCGAAGAGAATCAACACCAGAAGCAGCACGAGCAGGATGGGAACCATAATGTGACCTCCTGGAATCCGTGTTTCCAGGAATCCGCGTTTCAGGCTTCCTTTCGGCACAGAATTTCTCCGTGCAGCACACAGAACCAGCCGTCCTCCTGCTTGCCCCACTCCCGCCAGGCGTCCGACACGGCCCGCAGCTGCTCCGCGGTGGCGTGGCCGCCCTCGGTGGCCCGCTTCGCGTACGCCGAGGCCAGCGTGCGGTCCGCCCACAGTCCACTCCACCACTCCCGCTCCTCGGCGGTGGAGTAGGTCCAGGTGCCTGAGGTGGCCGTGATGTCGGTCAGGCCCGCCCGCAGCGCCCAGGACTTCAGACGCCGCCCGGCGTTCGGCTCCCCGCCGTTGGCCCGGGCCACCCGGTGGTACAGGTCCGCCCAGTCGTCCATCCCCCGGGACGCCGGGTACCAGGTCATGGCCGCGTAGTCCGAGTCGCGGACCGCGATGTACCCGCCCGGTTTGGTGACCCGCCTCATCTCGCGCAGTGCCCGCACCGGGTCCCCGACGTGCTGGAGCACCTGGTGGGCGTGGACCACGCAGAAGGTGTCGTCCGGGTAGTCCAGGGCGTGCACGTCCGCGACCGCGAAGTCGACGTTCGTCAGGCCTCGCTCGGTGGCCGTGGCCCTGGCCTGCTCCAGGATGCCGGGCGCCTGGTCGACGGCGGTGACGCGCCCGTCCGGGACCAGCGCGGCCAGGTCGGCGGTGATCGTGCCCGGGCCGCAGCCGATGTCCAGGATCTTCATGTGGGGCTTCAGTGAACCGAGCAGGTAGGCCGCGGAGTTGGCGGCTGTACGCCAGGTGTGCGAGCGCAGCACGGACTCGTGGTGCCCGTGTGTGTAGACGGCGGTCTCCTGCGGTTTCTCCTGTGACGTCGGCATGACTGAACTCCCCTTTTCGACAGGTCCGTCGGTACGAAGAACCGTACGCCCGCATGTCGAATGGTGAGACCCCCGTATTGCGATGTGGACTGACAGGTGATCAGTTCCGGCTGAGCGGGCGGTACACGGTGAGCGCCTCGGGCAGCTTCTCCAGCGTCACCTCGCCCTCCACGTCGGTCACCTCACCGTCGTAGGCGAGGAGGGTGCCCGGAGCGACGCCCGACAGGTGCAGCCGTCCCACCTGGACGGCGGCGTGAGCGGGGGACCGGGTCAGTGGGCCCGCGAGCGCGGCGGCGAGCAGCCGCAGCGCGGGCCGACGGCCGCCGTGCACGACCCGCACGTCGAACTGTCCGTCGGCCAGGTCGGTGCGGCGGCCGGGGGTGAGCCCCATCCGGTGGTAGGTGCCGTTGCCGACGAACAGCAGCCACAGCGGCCGGGCCCGGCCACGGAACTCGGCCTCCAGCGGATGCCGGTCGGCCCGCAGTACCCGCAGCGCCCCCAGCACCCCGGCAGGCCAGCCGCCGATCCGCTTCGACCAGCGCTCCCGCTCGCGCACCAGCTCCGGATACACGCCCAGGCTGCACGCGTTGACGAAGACACCCTCCCGGCCGTCGGAGGTGAACCGGCCCGCGTCCACGCGCACGGCCTCCCCCTGCTGGACGGCCCGCGTGAGATCGCGCGCCCCCTCCACGCCGAGGTCGTAGGCGAAGTGGTTCAGGGTGCCGCCGGGCAGCACCGCGAGGGGCACGCCGTGGCGCAGGGCGATCTCGGCGGCCGCGTTGACCGTGCCGTCGCCGCCGCACACGCCGAGCACCGTGGCCCGCGCCGCCGCCTTCTCCAACTCGGCCCGCACATCGGCCGGTTCGCACTCCACGATCTCGGCGAGCGGCAACCCGTCGTGCAGGGCCCGCACCCGCTCGGCGGTGCCCGAGGCGGTGTTCGCCACCATCACCAGACCCTCGCCGTCCGGCAGCGCCGGAACCTCCGCGCGGGGCCGGGCCGGCGGCACGACCTGGGCACGCGTCGGTACCAGACCCCGTACGGCGAACGCGGCGCCCGCGCCCAGGGCGGCACCCGCCAGGACATCGCTCGGGAAGTGCACGCCCGTGTAGACCCGGGACAGCGCGACCGACCAGGCGATCGGGGCCACGACAGCACCCCAGGCCGGGGACTCAAGGGCGACACCGGTCGCGAAGGCCGCCGCCGACGCGGAGTGGCCGGAGGGGAACGAGGTCGTGATCGGCTGGCGCTTCAGTTGCCGGACCAGGGGGACCGGGTCCAGGACGGGGCGGGTGCGGCGGACGGAGCGCTTGCCGAGGGTGTTGATGGTCAGGGAGGCGAGGGTCAGTGAGGCGAGACCCCGGGCGGCGGCGCGGCGGGCCCGGGGGGTGCGGCTCGCGGCCATCGCGGCGGCGGTGCCGAACCAGAGGACGCCGTGGTTGGCGCTCCTGCTCAGGCGGGGGAGGACCGGCTCGGCCGCGGGCCAGTTCCGGTTGGCCGCGAACTCGAAGAGACGGGAGTCCAGGGCGAGCAGGCGATCGCGCAGGGGGCCGATGCGGCGGGCGGTGAGGTCTACGTCTGGGCTCATGTCCTTGCGGGTACCCGTCGTCGAGGTCCTTGTTCGGTGCCGGGTGCGGGTTCGTCGTTGCCGGTCGCGCCCACGCGGCGGAGCCGCAACCGATACAGCACCGCCCCTGGGTGGGTCTCTGCACCGTGAGATATGCATTTGCCCAGGTCTTCTCCTCCCACCGACAATGCCGCCCATGGGACATCTGGAAGCCGCGCACCTGGAGTACTACCTCCCCGACGGGAGGGCGCTCCTCGGCGATGTGTCCTTCCGGGTGGGGGAAGGGGCCGTCGTGGCTCTGGTCGGGCCCAACGGCGCAGGGAAGACGACGCTGCTGCGGCTGATCTCCGGGGAGCTGAAACCGCACGGCGGGACGGTCACCGTGAGTGGCGGACTGGGGGTGATGCGCCAGTTCGTGGGGTCCGTACGGGACGAGACGACCGTACGGGATCTGCTCGTGTCGGTCGCGCCGCCCCGCATCCGGGAGGCCGCGCAGGCTGTCGACAAGGCCGAGCATCTGATCATGACCGTCGACGACGAGGCCGCCCAACTGACGTACGCGCAGGCCCTGTCCGACTGGGCCGAGGTGCGCGGGTACGAGTCCGAGACGCTGTGGGACATGTGCACCACGGCCGCGCTCGGGGTGCCGTACGACAAGGCGCAGTTCCGGCAGGTGCGCACCCTGTCCGGCGGTGAGCAGAAGCGGCTGGTCCTTGAGGCGCTGCTGCGCGGCCCGGACCAGGTGCTGCTGCTCGACGAGCCGGACAACTACCTCGACGTGCCCGGCAAGCGCTGGCTGGAGGAGCGGCTGGAGGAGACCCGCAAGACGGTTCTCTTCGTCTCCCACGACCGGGAGCTGCTCTCCCGGTCCGCCAAGAAGATCGTCTCCGTCGAGCCCTCACCCGCCGGGGCGGACGCGTGGGTGCACGGCGGCGGCTTCGCCACCTACCACGAGGCCCGCACGGCGCGCTTCGCCCGCTTCGACGAACTGCGCAGGCGGTGGGACGAGAAGCACGCGCAGCTGAAGAAGCTCGTGCTGACGCTCCGTCAGGCAGCCGAGAACAGCCCGGCGATGGCCTCTCGGTACTCAGCGGCCCAGACCCGGCTGCGCAAGTTCGAGGAGGCCGGACCACCGCCCGAGCCGCCGCGCGAGCAGGACATCAAGATGCGGCTCAAGGGCGGCCGTACCGGTGTAAGGGCCGTCACCTGCAAGGGACTTGAGCTCACCGGCCTGATGAAGCCGTTCGACCTGGAGGTCTTCTACGGCGAACGCGTCGCCGTCCTCGGCTCCAACGGCTCCGGCAAGTCGCACTTCCTGCGGCTGCTGGCGGGGGACTCGACCGTGGCGCACACCGGGGAGTGGAAGCTCGGGGCGCGGGTCGTGCCCGGGCACTTCGCGCAGACTCACGCCCACCCCGAGCTCTTCGGCCGCACGCTGCTCGACATCCTCTGGAAGGAGCACGCCCAGGACCGAGGCCCCGCGATGTCCCGGCTGCGCCGCTACGAGCTGACCGGCCAGGCCGAGCAGAGCTTCGACCGGCTCTCCGGCGGCCAGCAGGCCCGCTTCCAGATCCTCCTCCTGGAGCTCCAGGGGGTCACCGCGCTTCTCCTGGACGAGCCCACGGACAACCTTGACCTGGAGTCCGCCGAGGCCCTCCAGGAGGGCCTGGAGGCCTTCGAGGGCACGGTCCTCGCGGTCACCCACGACCGCTCGTTCGCCCGCTCCTTCGACCGGTACCTGGTGTTCGGCTCGGACGGCCGAGTGCGGGAGACGGCGGAGCCGGTGTGGGACGAGCGGCGCGTGGAGCGGGCCCGGTAACCGCGCAGGTCACCGGGCCCGAGGGCGAGCGGTCACGTCCACCGCAGCAGCGCGCCCAGTCCACCCACCGGGACCTCTTCCTCGGGTGCCGGCGTCACCGAGAGCGCCGGGGCGCCCGTCGCGACCGCCGACCTGATCAGCGCGTCGTCCGCCCGGGCCGACCAGGAGTTCTGTTCGCCGAGGACCTTCAGATCCGTGCGGCGGACCGCCACCTGGTCCGGGTCCTCGCCGATCCACACCTCGCGGTGCGCGTCGGAGCCGTCCGGGCGGACCAGCAGTTCGTGGATACGGTGCTCACGTGCCGCCTCGACCAGCGCGGGCACGCCCTCCACGGCCCCGGGACGCCCGTCGTCCCCCGGCGCCCGGGCCGCGAGGAACCGCTCCAGCTCCCGCTCCGCCCGCTGCCGTACATGCGCGGTGCGGGCCTGCTGCACGTCCTCGTCGAGCAGCCTGCTGCCGGCGCCGTGCTCGGCCTCGACCACCAGACCGTGCAGCCGCTTCGGCAGCCGCTCGTGCACGGACCGCTTCTCGCGCTCGTCACCGACCAGGATCAGCAGGTCGGCGCCGGTCTCCTCCTGGCACACCGCGAGCGCGTCGGCGATCTCGGCCGCGTTGTGCTCCCAGGTGTTCTCCACCCGCAGCTGGAAGTGCCGCTCCGACCAGTCGGAGGTACTCGTACGGTGCACGGGCCACTGCTTTCCGGTGACCGACCCGGCGCCCCGGCGCCCGAGGGCTCCTCGCAGCTCGAAGTCGGCGCCCTTGCGGTCGACGTACGCCACCACGCACACCGGGTCCTCGCCGGCCAGCTCAAGCAGCGGCGCGGTGTGCGGCAGCGGGGCCCAGCGGACCAGGCTGCCGTCGGGGGCCCGGGTCAGCGGCGGGTCCAGGACCACCTGGCCGGCCCGCGCGAAGACGGCCCGGCCGTGCGGTTCGGACGAGTGCCGTAGCTCCTCCAGGGCCTCTCGTGCGGCCACGCAGGTGTCGTCGTCGGCGCCCTGTGCGGACAGTTCGCGGGCGACCGCGACCGCGGCGAGATGGCGCTCGTGGGGGGTGTCCGCCGTGTGGCGGGAGGTGTCGACGTACACGGAGGCCCAAGGGCCCGGATGTTCGTAGAGTGGATGCAGAAAAGCGAGATCCATGGTTCCCTCCCGGATGCCGCTCGGGGGCATTGCGGTAGTGCTTGCCGGGCGGGTACCCGAAGCGCATGGACGAACACGACGAGCGGGGTACCACCATGACCGGAGTCGACCCCAGCCGGTTGGACGACCAGCAGCTGATGAAAGAGCTGGAGACGATCCACCGCACGCGGCACGACACGCTGCTCTACGGCTCGAACGACGCGCTCAGGGTGCACAACGAGCGCATGGCCCGCCTGGAGGGCGAGTACCTGCGCCGCAACCCGCACCGGATGGTGTCCGCGGGCCGCACCAGGGAGGGCGCCCGGGACCGGGGCCAGGGGGAGTCGGCGACGCCGGCACTGGACTGACGGCCTTCAACAGGCGGTGACCTGCCGATCACGTGATCAGCAGGTCACCGATGGTGTGCCCGAAGGGCTCAGTGGCGCATCGGCAGCCGGTCCCAGTGCCGGTGCGCGGCGATCGCGGCCACGAACGCGTTCAGGAACTCCTCGCCCGCCGGACCAGGGGACGTCTCCGTCACCACGCCCTGGTCGGCCTCCACGCGATGGAACTCGGTGGACAGCCTGAGCCCCTCCGGTTCGAGGGACGACAGGATCCCGACGCCCGAGCCGAGCGCCCCGATCGGCTTGCCGTGCCGGTAGGCGTCCCGCACGAACCGCATCGCGTCCTGGTCGGCGGCCGCCGGCGGGGTGCCCACGGGACCGCCGGGCAGCAGGACGGCGTCGTACAGCACGGAGGCGACCGTCGGCAGCGCACGGTCGACGGTGTACAGCTCGCCGTCGGCGCCCCGCACCACCCCGTCCGCCGGAGCCAGCGCCTCCACGATCGCGCCCTCGGCGGCCAGCCGCTCCCGCACCGAGGTCACCTGCTCGGCGTCGATCCCGTCGGTGACGAGGACCGCGATCTGCCGGGTGCGGATGGAGCCGTCGCCGTGCAACGACTCCAGACTGAGCGC
The DNA here is from genome assembly GCF_044903305.1 of Streptomyces sp. NPDC019531. Lineage (NCBI taxonomy): Bacteria > Bacillati > Actinomycetota > Actinomycetes > Kitasatosporales > Streptomycetaceae > Streptomyces > Streptomyces sp. NPDC019531. The sequence continues at coordinate 45,863 of NZ_JBJDQL010000035.1, forward strand.
GGGGGAGGCCTGCTTGTACGACGTCTCGGGCCCGGACGGCGCCGGCACACCGACACCGCGTGCCACCTGGGCGGCCAACTCGTCGTCCACCTTGGCCAGTTGATCGACCGTGCGGGACCGTACCGTCATCGCGTCGACCTTGCCGAGCTCGAACCGGAAGGCCGCGACGATGTGCTGCTTCTCCCAGTCGGTCATGCTGTTCCAGAACAGCGCCGGCTGGCTGTAGTGGTCCTGGAAGCTCGGGCTGCGCCGCCGGATCTTGTGCCCGTCCACGCGTTCCGCGTAGTGGGTGAACGCTTTCCCGTCGACTCCGGCGTGGGCCGGGCAGCCCCCGCCGAGGGAGTTCGGGAAGTAGTTCGTGCCCCGGTGGATCGCGCTCTGGTGATAGCCGTCGCGCTGGTTCGTGCGCACCGGAGCCACCGGCCGGTTCACCGGCAGCTGGGCGAAGTTGGGGCCGCCGAGCCGGATCAACTGGGTGTCCAGGTAGGAGAAGTTGCGGGCCTGGAGCAGCGGATCGTTGGTGAAGTCGATCCCGGGCACGACGTTGGCGGTGTGGAAGGCGACCTGCTCGGTCTCGGCGAAGAAATTCTCCGGGTTGCGGTCGAGCACCATCCGGCCGATCGGCCGCACCGGGACCTGCTCCTCCGGGATGAGCTTCGTCGCGTCGAGAAGATCGAAGTCGAACGCGAACTCGTCCTCCTCCGGCACCAGTTGCACGCCCAGCTCCCACTCCGGGTACTCGCCGGCCTCGATGGCGTCCCACAGGTCGCCCCGGTTGAAGTCCGGGTTGCGGCCCTGGCACTCCTGCGCCTCGTCCCACACCAGGGAGTGCGCGCCCAGCTTCGGCTTCCAGTGGAACTTCACGAAGGTGCCGCGTCCCTCGGCGTTCACGAACCGGAAGGTGTGCACACCGAAGCCCTGCATCATGCGGTAGCTGCGCGGGATCGCCCGGTCCGACATCAGCCACATGATCGCGTGCAGCGTCTCCGGCTGGAGCGACACGAAGTCCCACAGGGTGTCGTGCGCGGAAGCGCCCGTGGGGATGTCGTTGTGCGGCTCCGGCTTCACCGCGTGCACGAAGTCGGGGAACTTGATGCCGTCCTGGATGAAGAAGACCGGGAAGTTGTTCCCGACCAGGTCGTAATTGCCCTCGGACGTATAGAACTTGGTGGCGAAACCGCGCACGTCCCGCACGGTGTCCGCCGAGCCCCTCGGCCCCTGCACGGTGGAGAACCGTACGAAGACGGGCGTGCGGACCGCGGGGTCCTGGAGGAAGGCGGCACGGGTGAACTCGGCGCAGGACTCGTACGGTTCGAAGTAGCCGTACGCTCCCGCGCCCCGCGCGTGCACCACCCGCTCCGGGATCCGCTCGTGGTCGAAGTGGGTGAGCTTCTCCCTGAAGTGGAAGTCCTCCATCAGCGTCGGACCGCGCTCACCGGCGGCGAGCGAGTCGTCGGTGTGGTCGACCTCGACTCCCTGGTCGGTGGTGAGCGGCCCGGTGGCCGGGTCGTCCGCGTGGAAGCTCTCGCGCTGTCGCTGCTTGCGGTCGCCGGACGCCGAGGTGTCCATGTCGGTGTGGTCGCGGTCCATCAGGCGGCCTCCTTCTGGAACACGTCGAGGAACGCTTCGCAGAACGCCTTGAGGTCGTCCGGCTTGCGGCTGGTGACCAGCTTGTTGTCGCCGTGGTCGCAGACCTTGACCTGCTCGTCCACCCAGGTGCCGCCCGCGTTGCGGATGTCGGTCCGAAGGCTCGGCCAGGAGGTGAGCACCCGGCCCCGTACGACGTCCGCCTCGACGAGCGTCCACGGGGCGTGGCAGATCGCGGCCACGGGCTTCTTCTGTGCGAAGAAGTCCGCGACGAACGACACCGCCTTCTCGTCCATGCGGAGGAAGTCGGGGTTGGCCACCCCGCCGGGCAGCACCAGCCCGCCGAAGGAGTCCGCGGACGTCTCGCCCACGACCTCCTGCACGGGGAACGTGTCCGCCTTGTCGAGGTGGTTGAAGGCCTGGATCTTCCCGGGCTTCGTCGAGACGAGCACGGGCTCGTGGCCCGCGTCCACCGCCGCCTGCCACGGATCGGTGAGCTCGATCTGCTCCACGCCCTCGGGCGCGGTCAGAAACGCGATGCGCATGATGGTTCAACGACCTTTCCTGGAAAGCTTTTTCCTTGCACGGGCCGTGCGCACGCAGCGCAACAGCTCCTCCCCGTACGGCAGCAGCACACACGTGCCGATCGCGGCGCCGATGCCCGCGAGGTAACCCAGGGACGGCGGCCGCCGCCGTGGCACCAGCCGCCAGGCGTCCTTGTGGCCTCGTCCGCCCCGCGCCAGTGCCCGGACCTGGTCGGCGTGCAGACACATCAGGGCGGCCAGTGCGCCGAACGGCAGCGACTCCAGAAAGCTGTGGATGTGCTGCTCGACCGGCTTGACCTCGCGGTCGCTGTCGACGGCTGTCTTCACGTCCCACAGCGCGGTCGCCTCGTGCACCGCGGCGCCGCCCAACTGCACGGTCAGCAGCAGGGGGTTGACCTCGTAGCGCAGGGTCAGCGCGATGGGGATGCCGACCTCGGCCATCATCAGCGAGTGGATGAGGGACTCCTTCGTCCCGGCGGTCTCCTCGATCCTGGTGCGCCGGTGCATCACCCAGTCGGCGAGGCCCGGCACGAACCAGCTGGGCAGCAGCCCGTAGAGGAGATACCGAGTGGTCACGTCCCCGACGTCGACCGTGGCACCGGTGGCGCTGATCTCCGCGGCCCGTCCCCGGTTCATACGGGCGCTCCGTCTTCCGGATCAGCGCGGCTGATGTCGGCGAGTGCCGAGCCCGGGTCCCGTGCCTCGGCGAGGTCCCCGAGGCTCACCATGCCGACCGGCATCCCGTTCTCGATCACCGGCAGCCGTCGTACCGCGTGCGCGCGCATCAGCGCGGCCGCCTGGGTCACCGGGTCCCCGGGAGCGACCGTCAGCGGATCGGGTGTGCACACCGACTGGGCGCTCACCGTCAGCGGGTCGACACCGTCGGCGACGGCCCGGACCGTGATGTCCCGGTCGGTGAGCAGGCCCACGACCCGCTGACCATCGGCGACCAGCACATCGCCGATGTCCTGGGCGCGCATCAGCCGCGCCGCCTCGACCAGCGAGGCGTCCGGGCGTACGGCCACCACACCGGGCGTCATCACGTCCCGCACGAGCTCGGCCGTCACGGAGTGCCCTCCGTCCGGGTCAGCGCCCGAGCGAGCTCCTGCACATTGCCGTAGTTCTCCTTGCGTGGCAGCCCCTCCACCGCATCGGCGAGGATGTCGGGGGCGTTCTTGCGGCGCAGGACCCGCCCCAGCTCCACGGGAGTGGCGGGGAACGAACTGCGGCCCAGGATCCGGGCCAGTTCCAGTCGGACGGTCTCCAGCGACGCCCCGGCCCGGCCCGGTGCGACGGGGCCGCCCCAGACCTGCGGATCGTCGTCGGCGGTCGGCTCCGGATCGTTCCACTCCTCGCTCCGGGTGGGATGCCCGGAGCGGAGCAGACCCTGGAGTTCGTGCTTCATCTCGTCGTCGCGGTGGCGGCTCAGCCGGTCGCTGCCTCGCTGCATGTCTCCCTCCAGATCTTCGGGGTCCGCACCGCGTACCCGTGCACCGGAGGCCGACACAGGGTTTGCGGCACCGAAGACGGGGTTTGCTTCGCCGAAGCCGGGAGACCCGGCCTGGACCCCCCGCGCACCTCCCTCGGGAAGGACAGGCGATGGTGTTCCTCGCCGCGCTCATACCGCTCCTCATGCTCGGCGTGGTGCTCGCACTGGGCCGCTACGAGGAACTGCTGCTGCCCGATGAGAAGGGCGACCGGCTCGAACCGGCCGCCCACCCACCGGCTACTTCTTCTCCCGCCCCGGCAGGAACTCCTGCACCTTCGCCTTGAAGCCCTGCTTCACCATGGACGCCCGGTCCGCGTCGCCCTTGAGGATCGAGGCCGCCGTGGCCTCCATCTGCTCCCACGTGGCATGCGGCGGGATCGGCGGCACGGCGGGGTCGGTGAGGAACTCCAGGACGGCGGGCCCGTCCGCCTGCAGACCGGCCCGCCAGGCCGCCTCGACGTCCTCGGGCTTCTCGACCCTGATGCCGGTCAGCCCGAGGGAGCGGGCGAACGCGGCGTACTGCACGTCCGGGAGCTCCTGCGAGGGCAGGAACGAGGGGGCGCCCTCCATGGCCCGCATCTCCCAGGTGACCTGGTTGAGGTCGTGGTTGTTCCACACGGCGATGACCAGCCTCGGGTCCTCCCACAGATCGCGGTACTTCGCCGCCGTGATGAGCTCCGCGAGCCCGTTCATCTGCATCGCCCCGTCCCCGACCAGCGCGATCGCCGGCCGGTCCGGGTGCGCGAACTTCGCGCCTATGGCGTACGGCACCCCGGGCCCCATCGTGGCCAGCGTGCCGGACAGCGACGAGCGCATGCCCGGCCGCATGGTCAGGTGCCGGGCGTACCAGTTGGCTGTGGAGCCGGAGTCCGAGGTGACGATCGCGTTGTCGGGCAGCAGCGGGTCCAGGGCGCGGGCCACGAACTCCGGATTGATCGGATCGGCCGACTGCTGTGCCCTCCGGTCCATCACCTCACGCCAGCGAGTGACGTTGTCGCACACCGTGTCGTACCACTCGCGCCCACCGCGCTCCGTGTCCAGCATCGGGATCAGCCGCTGGAGTGTGGCCTTCGCGTCGCCGACGAGATTCACCTCGTACGGATAACGCATCCCGACCATGTGCGGGTCGATGTCGATCTGCACACCGCGCGCCTTGCCGAACTCCGGCATGAACTGCGTGTACGGGAACGACGACCCGATGGTCAGCAGGGTGTCGCAGTCCCGCATGAGTTCGTACGACGGCCGGGTACCCAGCAGGCCGATCGAGCCGGTGACGTAAGGGAGTTCGTCGCTCAGGGCGTCCTTGCCGAGCAGCGCCTTGGCGACGCCCGCGCCGAGCAGTTCGGCGATCCGCTCCACCTCAGCGCGTGCTCCGGCCGCGCCCTGACCGATCAGGATCGCGGGCTTGTCACCGGAGTTGAGGATCTCCGCGGCCCTCTCCAGGGCCTCCTGGGAGGGCACCGCCGTCCAGTCGCTGCGGTCCAGGCTGGACGGCACCATCTTGAACTCGTGCGTGGGCGCCGAGTAGTCGAGCTCCTGCACGTCCCCGGGAATGATGATCGCCGTCGGACAGCGGCGGGCGTACGCGGTGCGGATCGCCCGGTCCAGGACGTTCGGCAGCTGCTCGGGGACCGTCACCGTCTCCACGAACTCCGAGGCGACGTCCTTGAACAGGGTGTGCAGGTCCACCTCCTGCTGGTACGAACCGCCCATCGCGGTGCGGTGCGTCTGTCCGACGATCGCCAGCACCGGCACATGGTCCAGCTTGGCGTCGTACAGGCCGTTGAGCAGGTGGATCGCGCCGGGCCCGGACGTCGCCGCGCACACTCCGATGCGGCCGCTGAACTTGGCGTAACCGACCGCCTCGAACGCGGACATCTCCTCGTGCCGGGACTGCACGAACCGCGGCTGGTTGTCGGCCCGCCCCCAGGCCGCCAGCAGGCCGTTGATGCCGTCGCCCGGATAGCCGAAGACATGGTCCACACCCCATTCGCGCAGCCGCTCGAGGATGTGATCGGACACCTTGGTGCTCATGGGCTGACCTCCCGGACATAGATGGCACAGGCAGCCTTACGAGTCACCCTGCGCGCTCCCGGAAAACCTGCACCCCGGGTTTGCCGCCGGGGGCCGGGGGCAGGCGCAGTCTCAGTGCTTCGGACCGGAGGCACGTCTGTGGGAGCGGCCCCCTGCCGCCACGGTCGCGTCTGCCCGGTCCCCTTCGCGGACGCGCTCCCACTCCGATCGTCCAACCCAGAGCACGATCTAGGGAGTTGCGACGCACATGCCCACTTCAGTGAGCGCGAAGCACCACCCGCACGATGACGCACCCGACACGGCCGACGCCTTCCGCAGGCTCGCCGAGCTGCCCCCGGGCGCCGAGCGCGACACCCTGCGCGGACAGGTCGTGGAGGCCTGGCTGCCCATGGCCGACCGGCTCGCCGGCCGCTTCCGCAGCCGCGGTGAGAGCTTCGACGACCTGCGTCAGGTCGCGGCCCTCGGTCTGGTCAAGGCCGTCGACCGCTACGACCCCGCGCGCGGCAGCGCCTTCGAGAGCTACGCCGTCCCCACCATCACCGGCGAGATCAAGCGGCACTTCCGCGACCACATGTGGACTCTGCATGTACCGCGCCGGGTCCAGGACCTGCGCAACCGCGTCCGCCTTGCCTCCCAGGACCTCTCCCAGACCATCCCCGGCCGCCGGCCCACCGTCGCCGAGATCGCCGCGCACGCGAGCATGAGCGAGGAGGACGTCCTGGTCGGCCTGGAGGCCCTGGAGAGCTTCACCGCGCTCTCCCTCGACGCCGAACTGCCCGGCAGCGAGGACGGCTACTCGCTCGCCGACGCGCTCGGCTCGCCCGACCCCGCACTGGACACGGTCGTCGACCGCGAGGCCGTCAAGCCCCGGCTGGCCGCACTGCCCGAGCGGGAGCGCGCCATCCTCTACATGCGGTTCTTCGGCGACATGACGCAGAGCCGGATCGCCGAGCAGCTGGGCATCTCCCAGATGCACGTGTCCCGGTTGATCAGCCGCTGCTGCGGACGCCTGCGCGAGCAGATCATGCGGGACGCGGCGGCCTGACGGGGCGGCGGATTGACCGGGCCGGACCGAAGCGGCCCGAGCCGAAACCCGGCGGGGCGCACGCGGCCTTGGCCCTCGGGTGGGGCGGGTCTGGGGTGGCCAGGGCCCATGCGGTCGGGTTCTCGGGTGGGGCGGGTTTGGAGCGGGCTGGGGTCCATGTGGAGGGGCCCTGGGCGGGGCGGGTCTGGAGTGGCCGGATTCGTGCGGACGAGGCTCCGGGCGGGGCGGGTGTGGAGTGGCCGGGGTTCAAAGGAGCGGGCCCTCAGGCGGGAAGGGCTTGGAGCGGGGCTGGGGTCCATGTGGAGGGGCCCTGGGCGGGGCGGGTCTGGAGTGGCTGGGGTCCATGCCGTCGGAGCTCTGGGCGGGGCGGGTCTGGGGTGTCCAGGGCCCATGCGGTCGGGTCCTCGGGTGGGGCGGGTCTGGAGCGGGCTGGGGTCCATGCCGACGGGCTCCGGGTGGGACGGGGCCGGAGTGGCCGGGGTTCAAGCGGGACGGGTTTGAAGCGGCTGGGGTCCATGGTCGGAGCTCCGGGCGGGACGGGCTTGGAGCCGCCGGGGTCCATGCGGTCGGGGCCCCAGACAGGACGGGTCTGAGGTGCTCGGGGACTGAAGCGGCAAGGCTCCAAGCGCGGCGGTTCTGAAGGAAGCCGTGCCTTCGATGTCACCGTCGGTGTGCGGGGGTCACCCACTCGGCCCTGCCCGTCCCGCCAATGGCGTCCGGCCGCGCGCGGGGCGGGGCCCGGCGGGCTGTGATGGCCATGGGTACGACCGCCGTGCCCCCAGGTCCAGTCGTCGTACCTCCGACGCCCGACGACGGGCCCCGCAGCCGTCGGCCGAAGGAGTCCGCCCCATGCGCCGCACCGCCCGTCTCCGGGCCCTGTCCGTCGTCCTTCCCGCACTCGGAATCACCCTCGGCGTCGCCGCGCCGAACGCCTTCGCGGACCCGGCCGCGGAAGTCAGCCCCAGCAGTGTGACCCCCGGCGGCAGCGTCACCGTGTCCGTCTCCTGCGACCCCGACACCGGTACGCCGCCCGCCACCCTCGACGCCACCTCGCAGGCCTTCGACACGGAGACCGTCCTGCTGCAGCTGGTGCCCGGCAACGACGACGGGGTTTCCGGCCCCGCCTACAGCGGCATCGCACGCATCGCCGCCGACCAGGAGCTCCAAGGCGGTGAGAGCGGTGACGGCACGGACTCCGCGTGGACCGTCGACGGCACCTGCCCCACCGCGGACCGCGCACAGGGCAAGGCATGGAGCGCCACCTTCAACGTCAGCAACGACAGCACCTACAGCACTTACAGCTCCGGCAGCTCCGACACCGACAGCACCGGCAGCACTGACAGCTCCGGCAGCTCCGGCAGCACCGGCAGCACCGACACCGACAGCACCTACAGCACCGACAGCAATGGCGGCACCTACAGCACTGACAGCACCGGCAGCACCGAAAGCACCGAAAGCGGCGGCGACCGCCCGTGCACCGAACCGCACACCGAACCGCGAGCCGAACCGCCCACCACGGCCTGTGACACCGCGGTCATCCAGCGCCCCGTCCGCGCCGGCCAGGGCGGCAGCTTCACCGACAGCGTGCCCGCCCTCGTCACCGGAGGGCTGCTGATCGCGGGCGCCGCGGCCGGCGCCGTCTACCGCCTGCGCCGCAGGGCTCCCGCGGCGGACGTCTGACACGAAACGTCAGCCCCGTGTGACGGGTGCAACCCGCACGGGCGCCCATGGGCCGGTGGCACCGTGGGTACTTAGAGCGCGAGGAGCGCGCCAGGCGCGACAGGACGAGACGGCGGACCCGGCGAGCCCCCGCAGGGCGGCATACGGGAGGTGACCATGCGGACCGATCCGGAGGGCCGCGGCCCCGTCCGCTACGGCCCCCCGCCGCCCGACGACGGACTGCCCGTGCTCCCCGAACTCACCGCCGTCCTCGCCGCCGCGGCCGCGCGCCGACACGCCGAACCCGTCGGCGGCGGTCTCTCGCTCCTGGCCGCCGCCTGTGACTACGGCGCCCGCCGCGGCCTGCCCGCGAGGACCGACCACATGGCCGCCGCCCCCGGCGCCCCCTCCCTCCTGCTGGCTCTGACCGCGGCGCTCGGCGGCGACGTCCTGGTGCCCCGCCCCTGTGCCGCCTGGTGGGGGCCGTACGCACGCCTGTTGGGAAGACCCGTCTTCCATGTGGCGACACCGGCCGAGTGCGGCGGTGTCCCGGATCCGTACGCCCTTCTGGAGACCGTGCGCCGGATGCGTGCCGAGGGCGGTGACCCGCGGCTGCTGGTGCTGTCCGTGGCCGACGATCCCACCGCCACCGTCGCACCGCCCGAGGTGTTGCACGAGACCGTCGAGGCCGCCGCCGGGGAGGGCCTGCACCTGGTCAGCGACGAGACGTGGCGCGACACCCTGCACGCCCCGCACAAGACGGTCCTGCTCAGCCCCGCCGAGATGCTTCCCGACCGGGTCACCGTCGTCACCGATCTGGCCGGCAGCCTGCTCCCGACCGGCTGGCCGGCCGCCATCGCCCGCTTCCCGGCGAACGGCAGCGGCGACGGCCTCCGCGCGCGCGTGCTGGACGTACTGACCGCCCTCGACGCCCGCGTCGCGGCCCCCGTCGCCGCGGCCGCCGCGCACGCCCTCACCGAGCCCGAGCCGATCACAGCCCATCGCACCGTCGTAGGACACCTTCACGCGCGCGTGGCCGCCGCCGCGCACGCCGTCGTCACCGGCGCGGGCGCTCTCTGCAGGCCCCCGCAGGCCGGCCGCCACCTCTACGTCGACCTCGGCCCCCTTCGCCCCGCCCTCACCGCCCAGGGTGTCGGCGACGCCCAGGACCTGGAGGACTTCCTCGCCGCCCGGCTCGGCATGCCCACACCCGGCGGCCACCGCTTCGGCGACGACCTCGGCGCGCTGCGCGTCCGGCTGGCCACCGGCCCGCTGCTCGGCGCCACGGACGAGGAACGCGCGGAATGTCTCACGTCACCCAATCCGTTGGAACTGCCACACGTGCAACGCGCGTTGATCAGCTTGAAGTCGGTCTTCGACGACCTCCGCGACGACGCTCAGCGATGGGAGCCTCCTCGATGACGCAGCAGTCCGAGTCGACCACCAGCACCCGAGTGGCCGACGAGCCCCCGGCCCCGTCCTCCCCGTCCTCCTTCGCGCCCCCGTCCCCGCCGCTCGCCGCACCCCGCCCGCCGGGGGAGCGCAGAGCGTGGCCGCGGTCCTTCCACGACCGTCTGACCGCCCCCCTGCCCGGTCTGAAGGCCATGGCCCGCTTCGCCCGCGAGGGCGCCGTACGCCCCGGCCCCGAGGGCCTCGCCGACATCCCGAAGCTGCCCTACGAACCCGGCCCGCTCCCCGCCGTCGACGCCCGCACGATCGCCGTCTCCTGGGCGGGACACGCCAGTTGGGTGGTCCGGATCGGCGGCCTCACGATCCTCACCGACCCCGTCTGGTCCCGCCGCATCCTGGGCACCCCGGCCCGCATCACCCCGGTCGGCATCGACTGGAAGGCCCTGCCGCGCGTCGACGCCGTCGTCATCAGCCACAACCACTACGACCACCTCGACGCCCCGACCCTGCGCCGCCTCCCGCGCGACACCCCGGTCTTCGTCCCGGCCGGCCTGGCCCGCTGGTTCCACCGCCGCCGCTTCACCGCGGTGACCGAACTGGACTGGTGGGAGGCGGCCGAACTGAACGGCGTCCGCTTCGACTTCGTCCCCGCCCACCACTGGTCCAAGCGAACGCTGATGGACACCTGTCGCACCCTCTGGGGCGGCTGGATCCTCACGGCTCAGGACGGCCAACGCGTCTACTTCGCCGGCGACACCGGCTACGGCCACTGGTTCTCCCACATCGGTGACCGCTACCCCGGCATCGATCTGGCCCTTCTCCCCATCGGCGCCTACGACCCCCGCTGGTGGCTCAGCGACGTCCACTGCGACCCGGAGGAGGCGGTGCGGGCGGCCGTGGACCTCGGCGCGGCCAGGATGGCCCCGATGCACTGGGCGACGTTCGTGCTGTCGGCGGAACCGGTACTGGAACCGCTGACGAGGGTGCGAAAGGCCTGGGAGAAGGCGGGCCTGGCCCGCGAGGATCTGTGGGACCTTCCCATTGGAAGCTCACGGATCCTGGAGCGCCCATAGGAGCGCGGGGCTGTATCGATCTGCGGCTCCGCCGCGTGGGCGCGACAGGCCCCCACTCACCCCGCAACGACACCTCATCCGGCAGCCCGAATCCGCTTCCACACACTCGGCGCCGCGCTGATCGCCACGGTCAGCGCGACCGCCGCCACCACACCCTCCCAGGGCTCCTTGAACAACGAGCCCCCAAGAATCCCGATCAACTGGTATGTCACGGCCCACGCCAGACAGGCCGGCAGATTCCCGCGGACAAACCTCCTGAGCGGCCACTCGGCCATCAGACAGGCCAGCATCACCGGAATCCGCCCGGCCGGCACCAGCCGCGACAACACCAGCACGGCCACCCCGTGGTCCGCCAACTTCCCCTGCGCCTGCGAAAGCCGCTCCTCCGGCGCCCGGGACCGGATCGCCTCCAGCCACCGCGACCCGTTCTTCGACCTCATCCCGCGCCGCCCCAGCCAGTACAGCGCGATGTCCCCGAGGAACGCGGCGAGCGAGGCCGTCGCGAACACATACAGCAGGGCAAAGGGCAATGCCTGATGAAACGCGACGACGGCGGCCGAACTCACCAACGCCCCCGTGGGCACCACCGGCACCAACGCCCCCAGAAACACCAGCAGGAACAAGGTCGGATACCCGATCGCCTGCTGGGCGGACCCCGGCGTCACCCCCGTAGAGGCCGCTGCAAGCACCGTCACCGCGCGACCTCCAGCCGCACACTCTCCCCGTGTTCCAGCCGGTGCACATCCACCTCGGGCGCGAACGCGCCCGCCAGTCGCACGAACTCCGGGCCCGGCGCGTGGAATTCATGCGGCCGCACCGCGTCCATCCCGATCGGCCAGTACGTCCCGTAGTGCACGGGCACCGCGCTGCGCGGCGCGAGCTGCGCCAGCGCCCGGGCCGCGCGTCCCGCGTCGAGGTGCCCCTCTCCGAGATACGGCCCCCACCCGCCGACCGGCAGCAGTGCCACGTCGACCGGCCCGACCTCCTTGGCCATGTCGTCGAACAGCCCGGTGTCACCGGCGAAGTAGGTACGCGCCGAGCCCTCGACGACATAGCCGAGCGCGGGCGACCGGTGCGGCCCGACCGGCAGCCGCCGCCCGTCGTGCAGCGCGGGTACGGCACGTATGACCAGGTCACCCACGCGTGTCTCGTCCCCGGGCGCCATCTCCTGCACCCGGAGGTGGGTGAGCCGGCGCAGCCCCGGCACCTGGCGTGGTGCGCCCCGGGGCACGAGCAGGTGCGTGCCCGGACCGAGACGGGCCAGCGAGGGAACGTGTAGGTGGTCGGCGTGCAGGTGGGAGACGAGCGCGACGTCGGCACGCCAGGCGCCGGGCGGCGGTACCGCTCCGCGCCGCCGGCGCAGATGCGCTAGCCGGCGGGCGAACAGAGGGTCGGTGAGCACGCGTACGTCTGAATCCGTGACCGTGCACGTGGCGTGACCCCACCAGGTGATCTCCACCGGCACCTCTTTGCCTCCTTCGTGCGACTCCCCGAAGCCTACGGGCTGGAGTAGGGTCGGCGGCGAAACCCGGAGGTGAGGGGGACACCATGGGACCGGTCCGTGTCACGGCGATCGCGAGTCTGACGCCGCTTGAGGAACTGGACGCCGACCCCTTCCTGGTGGACTCCCGCAGTCAGCACGCGATGTGCGCGCGCTGGGCAGCGGAGCGGGGGTACACCGTGCGGCGGGAACTGCTGGTGCGGGGGCTCAGGGCTGACCACTGTGTGCTGTGGGACGGGGTGCGGGCCGGTACCGACGTCTTCGTCGCCCCCAGCCGACGGGTTCTGGAGAGCGCCCTGTCCTCGGTCGAGGAGTTCACCGCCGAGTGCGCCCGGCGCGGGGTCCGGGTCGAGACCGTGGGCTTCGCGGAGCCCCTGTACGACGCCCAGATGAAGGCCCGGGTGCACCGCAGGCTGTCGATGCCCACGGCGGGCTACGACGGACGCTGACTGTCCGACCCGTGTGACACGCTGGTCCCAGCGCCCGCAGCGACGACGGGCCGGGACGTGAGGTGGGCGGGGAGTGCTTGCAGGGCGGTGGCGGCGGGTCGCCAGTCAGGTCGGGCGGAGCGTCACGGTGTGGGCCGTCTCGACGCTCACGATGCTCGTGCTGGCCGGCATCCTGCCGGACTTCAGGCTCCAGTCCCCGACCGGTGACAGCGCGACCCGGATCGCCGTCACCGCCGCGTTCGGCGCCGGGGCCTTCGGTGTCCTGTCGGCCGTCGTATGGCCTCTCCTCGTACGGCTGTTCCTGCTCGTGCCGACCCTGGTGCTCGGGCTCCTCGTCTTCTTCCTCAACGGCGCCCTGCTGCTGCTCGCCCTGCGTCTGAACCCCGCCGAGCGCGGTGACGCCGCCCCGGAGACCGCGGTCGTGGTCGCCGCCGTGATGTCCGCCGTCGCCTCCGCCACCGGCGGTGCCCTCGCCGTGCGGGACGACGACGCCTACCGGCGCCGCCTCTACCGGCTCGCCGACCGCCGCCGCAGGGGCCGCCCGTTGGGCCCGGCCACCCCCGGCACGGTCTTCCTCCAGCTCGACGGCGTCGGCCACGACGTCCTGCTGGCCGCTGTCGGCAAGGGCCTGATGCCGACGATCGCCCGCTGGACGGGCCAGGTCGCCACCCCCGGCCGCCGGGCACGCCCCACCCACCGGCTCACCTCCTGGCGCACCGACTGGTCCAGCCAGACCGGCGCCAGCCAGCTCGGCATCCTGCACGGCAGCAACCACGACGTCCCCGCCTTCCGCTGGTACGAGAAGGACCGCGGCGAGGTGATGGTCTGCAACCGCCCGACCGGCGCCGTCGAACTCCAGCGCCGGGCCGTGGAGCAGGCGGGACACGGCGGACTGCTCGCCGTCGACGGCGCCAGCCGCGGCAACCTCTTCTCCGGCGGCGCCGAGGAGCAGGCCCTCGTCCTGTCCATCGCCACCCGCCGCCGCAGCCGCGAGACCCGCTCCCGGGCGGGCTACTTCGCCTACTTCTCCGACCCCGCCAACGCGGTCCGCACCGCCATGTCCTTCGTCGCCGAGGTCGGCCGTGAGATCGGCCAGTCGACCCGCGCCCGGGCCCGCAAGGAACGCCCGCGGGTGGGCCGCGGGGGCCTGTACCCCTTCGTCCGCGCCTTCGCGACCGTCGTCGAGCGGGACGTGGTGGTCGCCGCCGTCATGGGTGACATACTCGCGGGGCGTACGGCCGTCTACGCCGACCTCGTCGCCTACGACGAGGTCGCCCACCACTCCGGACCGACCGGCCGTGACGCCGCGAAGGTCCTGGAGCGCCTGGACCGCTCGCTCGCGCTGATCGAGAACGTCGCCGAGCACGCCCCGCGGCCGTACCGGATCGTCGTCCTCTCCGACCATGGCCAGAGCCCCGGCGAGACCTTCCGCACCCGCTACGGGCTCACCCTCGGCGACCTGGTCCGGGCGGGCTGCGGGCTGCCCGTGCCGCGCAAGGCCGAGCGCACCCACAGCGGGGCGGAGGCGCGCGCCGCCGTCCGTGCCGCGCTGCGGCGGCCGGGCAAGGAGGGGCGCGAGGAGTACCGGCCCGCGCGTGGCTCCGAGCCGATCGTGCTCGCCTCCGGGAACCTCGGGCTCGTGTCCTTCCCGGACGTGCACCACCGGATGAGCAAGGAGGAGATCGACGCGCGGCACCCCGCTCTGTTGACCACCCTCGCCAACCATCCCGGGATCGGGTTCCTCCTGGTGCGCAGTGAGGAGCACGGCGGGGTGGTGCTCGGGCCGTTCGGCACGGAGATCCCGCTCGACCAACTCGATGGGAGGCCCGGCCCGTTGGCCGACTTCGGGCCCGGTGCGGTCGAGGCGGTACGGCGTACGCACACCTTTCCGCACACCGCCGACATCATGGTCAACTCCTGGTACGACCCGGCGGAGGGGGAGGTGCTCGCCTTCGAGGAGCAGATCGGCTCGCACGGTGGTCTGGGGGGCGCGCAGGCCAAACCCTTCCTGTTGTCACCGCTCGCCCTGTCCGCTCCGCCGGAGGAACTCGCCGGGGCCGAGCGCATGCACCAGGTGTTGCGCGGGTGGCTCGACGAAGCGGGAGGCCCCCAGGTGCCGTTGGCGAGGGCGCAGAAGAAGGCCGCATAGCCCGTCTGCGCTGAAGCCGTTCACCGCACGTGGGCCGGTCGTTCGCGTGAGCTGAGCCGTAGTGTGATCGGATGGTTCCCGAACTCCCCGTCAGCGGGACCACAGGAAAGGACTGATCGTGGCTACCACGCGCTCCGCACACACCGTCTGGGAAGGCAACCTCCTTGAGGGGAGCGGTGTCGTCAACTTCGACTCCTCCGGTGCCATCGAGGCACAGCCGGTCACTTGGGCCTCGCGCTCCGAGGACGCGAACGGCAAGACCAGCCCCGAGGAGCTGATCGCCGCCGCACACTCCAGCTGCTTCTCCATGGCGCTGTCGCACGCCCTGAACGGCGCGGGCACCCCGCCCACCAAGCTCGTCACCTCGGCCGACGTCACCTTCCAGCCGGGTGAGGGCATCACGGGCATCCACCTCACCGTCGAGGGCACCGTGCCGGGCCTGGACGAGGAGGGCTTCGCCGCCGCCGCGGGCGACGCCAAGACCAACTGCCCGGTCAGCCAGGCCCTGAAGAGCGTGCCGATCACTCTGGACGCGAAGCTCGCCTGAACCCTAGGGCACCAGGTCGCGCAGGCCGCCTGTCCGGGGCGGTCTGCGCGCTGCCTGGCCCGGGTACGAAATCCAGGGTGTGGGAAGGGGCGCGATGATTCCGGCAACGTCCAGCGGCACGGCGGGACTCGACTCCGGGACCCGTCAACTCACCCGGGTCCTGGTGCTGTTCAGCCTCAGCGGCAGCCTGGACCAGCAGAGACCTTCGCTCGGCAGCCTCGTCGACCGGTTCGACTTCGGCCGCTTCGCCCTGCACCTGAAGTCCAGCGAGGCGGTGCTTCCCGTGCCGGTGCTTGTGGAGGACGTGGCGCCCGGGGAGCTACGGCTGCCCCACGGAGACCACGGACTCGCCCTGGCGTCGGCCGAGTTCGCCGTTCTCGCCACCCCGCGCGGTGACATCACCCTCGTCCTGGACTGCGAGTTCACCGGTCCGACGCCCCCCGACGCCCTTGCCGCGTGGCTCGCCGACACCTGCTTCGACCGGGACCTGATCGCGCTCGGCGCCCGGCCCCTGCTCGAGGTGCTGGGGCAGCGCCTCGCGCCCCGGGAGCCGCTCGCCTTCGGTCAGAACGTCCACCAACTCGTCTTCCCCGGCGGAGAGTTGCGTGAGGAGCTGCTCGGCGCCGACGCGGCCGGGCAGTCGGTAGTGCTGAACGAGATCGTCTACCGCGGCAGGATGGCCACGTCTCAGGCGCCCAATCTCAGGAACCACGGCACCACCCTCTCCGCGCACGGCCGCGGTGTCTCCGTCCACGCCGGCTGGGCCGAGCACGTGGAGAACGGTCTGACCCTGGTCGCCATCGGCATGGTCTCCGCGCTCGCCGTCCTCCAGCGCACGCGGCTGGCCGCGTTCGAGGCCATGCGCGCGAACCAGCAGGCCTCGGCGAGTTCGCCGTACGAGATCCGTTCGCTGATCTCGCAGCTGTCCGCGGGGGTCAACGAGCTCCAGCTGGACCTGGCCTTCGGTGTGGAGGCGTACGTCGACAGTCTGCTGATCCCGGAGATGGTCATGGAGGCCTTCCAGTCCTCCCTGCGTGACGCGCTCGGCATCCGGGATAGCCTGGACAACTCGGCCCGCATGGTGGAGCGGCTGACCTCGGTGATCAGTGCCCGCTCCGCGGCCCTGGACGCCGAACTCTCGGAGCGCGACGACCGCCGGGACCGCACGGTGTCCGTGCTGGTCGCGATCGCCACGCTGATCGCCCTGCCGCCGACGCTGCTGCTCGCGTTCTTCGGCGTCAACGCCAAGACCGTGAACTCCCACCTCTCCATCTTCGACGCGCGGTACCTCCCGGCGTACCTCCTGGCCTGGGTCCCCTTCCTCGTGCTCGCCGTGATCGGATACGTCCGGATCATCCGCACCGGCAGACGCTCCGGCCCCCTGCTGACCCCGACCGCCCCGATCCCCGCCCAGCGCCCACCGTCCGGAAGCTGACCGCCGTATGTCCCGACGACCCGCCGTCTCCGCCCACCGAGGCGGTTCCGAGCATGCCGGTGCCGCGACCTGGGAGGCGTACGAGGACGCGATCCGCTCCGGAGCCGAGTACGTCGAGTTCGACATCCGGCGTACGGCCGACGGGGTCCTCGTCGTCTACCACGATCCCCGGGTGGGGCCGGGCGGGCCGCCGCTGTCCGGGATCCCGTATGCCGAGCTCAGCGAGCGGGCCGGATATCCCGTGCCGGTCGTCGACGAGGTCATGGCCCTGATCGCGGGGCGGATGGCCGGCCACCTGGACCTCAAGGAGACCGGCTACGAGCGTGAGCTGATCGACCGGGCGGTCGCACTGCTGGGCGAGGACGGCTTCGTCGCCACCACGCTGGAGGACCGTTCCGTAGCGGCCATCGCGCGGGCCTTCCCCCGGGTTCGCACGGCGCTGTCGCTGGGACGGGACGGCAAGGAGATCGCCCGCTCCCGGCTGGCCGGCGTCCGGCTGAGCGAGCTCCTGCCGATGCGCCGGGTGCGCGCCTGCGGCGCGAGCGGGGTGGCCGTGCACCAGCGGCTGGCCCGGGCCAACGTGCTGCGCGAGGCGGTCCGGCACGACCTGTTCACCATGGTCTGGACCGTCAACGACGACACCCTGATGCGGGCCTTCCTCGGCCACCCCCGGGTGGACGTCCTGATCACCGACCGGCCGCGGCGGGCCGTCGCGCTGCGGGGAGAGCCGAGCGAGGAGCGCTCCCTGGGGTACCCGTCCCATTGACAGATCCGCACTCAAGTTTTGTGCTGGAGTGCGGGAAGCTCCCTGGCGGAAGGGGACAGTGATGGGACGTGCGGTCGGGATCGATCTGGGAACCACGAACTCGGTGGTGGCCGTGCTGGAGGGCGGTGAACCCACTGTCGTCGCCAACGCGGAGGGGGCCAGGACCACACCGTCGGTCGTGGCCTTCGCCAAGAACGGCGAGGTGCTGGTGGGCGAGGTCGCCAAACGGCAGGCCGTGACGAACGTCGAGCGCACCGCGCGCTCCGTGAAGCGGTACATGGGCGACGGGAGCTGGCGTTTCCCGGACCAGGGCGACATCGACGGCACCCGGTACCGGGCGCAGGAGCTGTCCGCGCGGGTCCTGCAGAAACTGAAGCGGGATGCGGAGTCCTACCTCGGCGAGGACGTCACCGACGCCGTGATCACCGTGCCCGCCTACTTCGACGACGCCCAGCGGCAGGCCACCAAGGAGGCCGGGGAGATCGCGGGCCTGAAGGTCCTGAGGATCATCAACGAGCCCACGGCGGCGGCGCTGGCGTACGGCCTCGACCGGGGCGAGGAACAGACGGTCCTGGTCTTCGACCTCGGCGGCGGCACCTTCGACGTGTCCCTGCTGGAGATCGGTGACGGGGTCATCGAGGTCAAGGCGACCAACGGCGACACACACCTCGGCGGCGACGACTGGGACCAGCGGGTCGTCGAGCATCTCGTGAAGAAGTTCCAGGGGCAGTACGGCATCGACCTCGGCAAGGACAAGATGGCGCTGCAGCGGCTGCGCGAGGGGGCCGAGAAGGCGAAGATCGAGCTGTCCTCGTCCTCGGAGACCACGATCAACCTGCCCTACATCACCGCCTCCGCCGAGGGCCCCCTGCATCTCGACGAGAAGCTGACCCGCGCCCAGTTCCAGGAGCTCACCGCCGATCTCCTCGACCGCTGCAAGACCCCCTTCCACCAGGCGGTCAAGGACGCCGGCATCAAGCTCGCCGCGATCGACCACGTGATCCTCGTCGGCGGCTCGACGCGGATGCCCGCGGTGACCGACCTCGTCAAGGAACTCACCGGCAAGGACCCGCACAAGGGGGTCAACCCGGACGAGGTCGTGGCGGTCGGCGCGGCGCTCCAGGCGGGCGTCATCCGCGGCGACGTGAAGGACGTGCTCCTCCTCGATGTCACCCCGCTGTCCCTGGGCATCGAGACCAAGGGCGGCATCATGACGAAGCTCATCGAACGCAACACCACGATCCCCACCCGCCGTTCGGAGATCTTCACCACCGCGACCGACAACCAGCCCTCCGTCGGCATCCAGGTGTACCAGGGCGAGCGCGAGATCGCCGCGTACAACAAGAAGCTCGGCGTCTTCGACCTCACCGGCCTGCCGCCCGCGCCGCGGGGCGTCCCGCAGATCGAGGTCGCCTTCGACATCGACGCGAACGGGATCATGCACGTCTCGGCGAAGGACCTGGCGACCGGACGCGAACAGAAGATGACGGTGACCGGCGGCTCGGCGCTCCCCAAGGACGACATCGACCGCATGATGCGCGAGGCCGAACAGTACGCCGAGGAGGACCGCAACCGCCGGGAGGCCGCAGAGACCCGCAACCAGGCCGAGCAACTCGTCTACCAGACCGAGAAGTTCGTCCGCGAGAACGGCGACAAGGTCCCCGCCGACACGAAGACGGAGGTCGAGTCGGCGGTCGCGGACCTGAAACGTCTCCTGGAGGAGAACGCCGACACCAGCGCCCTCCGTGACGGCGTGGAGAAGCTGGCCTCCGTCAGCCAGAAGATGGGCCAGGCGATGTACGCCCAGGCCCAGGCCCAGCAGCAGCCCCCGACCGAGGACGGGTCCGCCGCACCCCAGGAGGAAGAAGGCGTGGTCGACGCGGAGATCGTGGACGACGAGCGGGACCAGAAGGGCGGAGCCGCCTGAGACCCGTCAGACCTCCGTCTTCTCCCACCCCCGCCGCTCCGGCCGCGACCCCAACTGCCTGGGGTCGCGGCTGCGGTACACGACGCCGTTCCGCCGCACAGCGAGAAGAGGTGGAAGGCGTTGGAGGCCACGTTCAGGAGTCGCGACTCGTAGATCTGGGAGGAGCGGGTCGTCCAGCCGTACTTGTCGTAGCGGTGGCGCCGGAGCAGGCCGGCGACGAGCAGGGCGAGCGTGAGATACGGCAGGACGGCCCAGAGAAGTGTGGTCATGTCATGAGCGCATCCCGTTCGGCAGTGCGGCGCACACGGCGTCCAGGACGGAGGCGTACGGCGTGCCGAAGTCGGTGAGCCGGGAGCGGAGTTGCTCCAGGCCGTCGCGGTGCTCGGTGAGCAGACCGGTGTCGCCGGTGCGGGCCGTGAACTCCAGTACCGCCGGCAGGAAGTCGGGCAACTCCTCGCCGGTGAACTCCAGTCCGGCCGCCCGGTAGAGGTCCTTGAAGCGGACCAGCGACATCCCGCGGCGCCGGGTGTCCCCGTCCTGCCACCAGCTCAGATACAGACTGTGCCGGTTCTTGAAGTCGAAGACCTGGACGTAGTGCGCCTCCAGTACCTGCGCGGGCGTCACCGCCGCGTGGTCGACGAACTCCCGCAGTTGCGGGGCCGCTTCGCGCAGCAGGGGCAGCCGCGCGCGGAAGTCAGCGTCGGGATACGTCAGGCAGAGCGCCGCCGCCTGGTACAGCACCGCATCCGAGGGCATCTGGGCCTCCTCAGCGTCGTCGGTGGTCTGCCGTCGGCGCAGCGCGTGGAAGTTCTCCACCGACACCAGCGGCAGCTGTCTGCGTCCCTGCCCCGAGTCCTGGCCGAACGGCCCGTCGCCGCCCATGCCGGGTCCGTCCGCGTAGTCGAGGCTGCATCCGTCCGGCAGCGCCGACTCCTCAAGCCGTCGCGCGTCCCCGACCGCCGCCGTCGGAATCACGTACCGGTCCTCGTACTTGGCGATCGCCAGCAGCCGGTACATCTCCTCGATCTCGTCGGGCTTCATGCCGACCGCCCTGGCGACCGCGGCGTCCGGCTCCTCACCGAAGTTGATCGCCCGCATATGGGCGCGCATCGCGGCCAGCTTTTCTCCTTGATGGTGTGGACGTGGGCGGCGGTGACGGTCTCGACCGCCTCGTCCCAGGTCGCCCGGACCAGTCCGCCCTTGCCGCGGGCCCGCTGGTAGCGGCTCCGGCGCTCGGGGTCGGCCTGGAGGTCCGCCCAGGCCAGGGCCGGGCCGCCGGTACGCGCGATGGCCTCGCGGTACAGGTCGAGGAGGACACCGCGGACGTACGTGGAGCGGACCCGGGTGGGGGAGTAGGTGTACCAGGAGAAGGCGGCGCCGCGGGGGCATCCGCGGGGCTCGTACTCGGGGCGGTCGGGGCCCACCGACGGAAAGTCCGTCTGCTGGGTCTCCCAGGTGATGATGCCGTCCTTGACGTACACCTTCCAGCGGTACGAACCCGTGCAGTTCACGCCGTGCCTGGAGTTCACGACCTTGTCGTGGCTCCAGCGGTCCCGGTAGCAGGCGTCCGCCTCCCGGCCGCCGGTCAGCCCGATGCTGTGCAGGTCGGGGGCCGCCTTGCCGGGACGGAAGAACCGCCCCGCCCGCAGCAGCGCCGCGCCGGGCTCCCTCGGCGGTATGCCGGTGTCGGTCACATGCGCTCCCTTGCTTGCCCGCGGCTCCTTCGAACCTAGGGCCGGGCAGAAGAGCGCACCCGTCGGCGGCGCCCGTACGGGTCAGACCTTGCGTGCGACCCCCGCGTACACCGGCACGATGCCCTCCGCCTGGACCGCCACGTCCACCGGCTCCGGACGCCAGCCGGACACCGGGATCACGCCGGGGCCAAGGAGCTCCAGACCGTCGAAGAAGCGGGAGAACTCGGCGAGCGAGCGGGGGTGGAAGGGCGTGCCGCTGCGGCGGAACTGCTCGGCGGCCTTCTCGATGGCGACGGGGTTCAGATCGGGCGTGACCTGCGAGAGGATCAGAAAGCTGCCCGGGGTGAGCTCGCCGACGTACCGTTCGACCAGGCCGTACGCGTCGTCGTCCAGGTAGTGGGTGAGCGCCACCAGGGACAGCGCCACGGGCTGTGAGAAGTCCAGGGTCTCGGCGGCCGGCCGCAGGATGGTGTCCGGCTCGCGGACGTCGGCCTGCACATAGTTCGTGGACCCCTCGGGGGCGCTGTGCAGCAGGGCCTGCGCGTGCCGGAGCACGATCGGGTCGTTGTCCGCGTACACCACCTTCGACTCCGGGGCCACGCCCTGGGCGACCTGGTGCAGATTGGGCTCGGTGGGGATACCGGTGCCGATGTCCAGGAACTGGCGGATCCCGGCCTCGGCGGCCGTCCGCACCGCCCGCTGCATGAAACGGCGGTTGGCGCGCGCCCCGCGCACCACCGTGCCGTCCACGGCGAGGATCCGGCGGGCCAGTGCCTCGTCCACCGGGTAGTTGTCCTTGCCGCCCAGCCACCAGTCGTACACCCGCGCCGGGTGCGGGCGGCTCGTGTCGATTCCGGGCGCGTCGGATCCGGTCATGCGGTGTCTTCTCCCCTGTGATGTCGTGCTGCCCGCTCAGAAGTCCTCACGGCACTCCCGCAGCAGCTTCTTGGTCCGTTCCGCCGACGCGGCCCGCGCCGACATATGGTCCAGGACCTCCAGGTGCGTGGCGACCTCCTGGCGGGAGTCGAGGTACAGCGCACCGGTCAGGTACTCGGTGAAGACCATGTCGGGCAGCTCCGGCTCGGCGAAGCGGAACAGCGAGAAGGGCGCGTACGTCCCCGGGTGCGGCCCCTCCTCGAACTCGCACACCTGGAGTGTGACCCGGTCGCGCTCCGCGAACTCCAGGAGTTTGTCGAGCTGTTCACGCATCACCTCGGCGCGGATGCTCACCGGGCGGCGCAGCACCGTCTCGTCCATGATCGCCCACAAGTGGGGCGGGTTGGGGCGTTCCAGCAGCCGCTGCCGTTCGATCCGCAGTGACACGTGCCGCTCCAGCGCGTCGGGGCCGGCCTGTCGGATCGTCCCGGCCTCCATGACGGCACGCGCGTAGCCCTCCGTCTGCAGCAGTCCGGGCACGAAGTGCGGTTCGTAGGAACGGATGATCCGGGCCGCTCCCTCCAGGCTCACGTACAGGCTGAACCACTCCGGCAGCACGTCGTGGAACCGCTGCCACCAGCCCGGCTTGTTCGCCTCCTCGGCCAGCTGCACGAAGGCCTCGGACTGTTCCTCCGGAACACCGTAGGTCTCCAGGAGTACCTGGACATAAGGGATCTTCAGGGCGACCTCGGCCATTTCCATCCGCCGCACGGTCGCGGGGGCCACCCGCAGCACCTGCGCGGCCTCCTCGCGCTTGAGGCCGGCCGCCTCCCGCAGTTCCTGAAGCCGTCTGCCGAGCACCACCTGACCCACGGTCGGCGCAGGCCGCCGCTCACTCACGCCACGCCTCCCCTACGCGTCGAAGTTCGCGTGCAGTGTGTCATGTTCCCGTGTCAGTCTCACCGGTCACGAGCGCTTCCTTCATTACCTCCCGCGTAATCGACGGGTGCGCGAGCGCGCGGGAGGGTGGTGGCCAAGGGTTCCGGGCCGGCGCACTCCGGCCCGGGATCCGCCGCACCGCTGCCTCGTTCCGACCCCTTGCTGCCGACCCCTTGCTTTCGAACTCGACGGAGGGTTACTCGTCATGTCCGCG
The DNA here is from genome assembly GCF_044903305.1 of Streptomyces sp. NPDC019531. Lineage (NCBI taxonomy): Bacteria > Bacillati > Actinomycetota > Actinomycetes > Kitasatosporales > Streptomycetaceae > Streptomyces > Streptomyces sp. NPDC019531. The sequence continues at coordinate 69,202 of NZ_JBJDQL010000035.1, forward strand.
ACCCAGCTCGCCGCGCTCGCCCGCACCACCGACCCGCACACCGTGCTGCGTCGCTTCCTCGCTCTGGACGCGATGGTGACCGGCGCGAACGGTCTCGTGTATCTCGTCCTGTACGGGCCGGTCGCCCGGTTCCTCGGCGTCGGCTCCGGGTTGCTGCTCGGACTCGGGGCCCTTCTCGTGGCGTACGGCGCCGTCGTGGGCCTGCTCGCCTTGCGCGGCCGCCCGCCCGCGCTCGCCGTGCGCGCTGTCGTCGAGGCGAAAATCTCCTGTGGGCCGCTCTGAGCTGTGCCGCCCTCGGACTGTGGCTGTCGCCGAGCACGGCCGGTGCGGTGTGGACCGTGCTCCAGGCGGTCACCGTCGCCGGGTTCGCGCTGCTCCAGTACGCCGCGCTGAAGCTCCGTCAGAGCATCAGTGTCTGAAGGTACTTGACCGTCGCCGGGTCGGCCGGGAGGAACGTCTCGATGGCCAGTTCGGCCACGGTCACGTCCATGGGGGTGTTGAAGGTCGAGGTGGACGAGATGAACGACAGCGTCCTGCCCTCGTGCTCGATCCGCATCGGCAGCGCGAAGTACGGTGCGGGTTCGCTCTGTTGGGAGTCGTCGCCCTCGGGCTCAGGCACCGGATAGGCCGCCACCTCCTCGTACAGCTCACGCAGTTGCTCGGAGCGGCGCAGGGCGATCTGGCGGCGCATCTGGTCCAGCAGATGTCCGCGCCACTCCCGCAGGTTGAGGATGCGCGGGGCGAGACCCTGCGGGTGCAGGGTGAGCCGCATGGTGTTCAGCGGGGGCCGGAGCAGGGACTCCGGGATACCGCCGAGGAGCATCGTGATGCCCCGGTTGGCGGCCACGACATGGTACGAGGCGTCGAACACCAGCGCGGGATAGGGCTCGTAGCCCTGGATCAGCCGCTCGATCCCCTCGCGCACGGCGTCCAGCGCCGGGTCGTCCAGGGGGGTCTCCGGGAAGCGCGGGGCGTAACCCGCCGCCAGCAGCAGCGCGTTGCGCTCCCGCACCGGCACCTCCAGATGCTCGGCCAGCCGCAGCACCATCTCCTCGCTCGGCCGTGAGCGTCCCGTCTCGACGAAGCTGATGTGCCGGGCGCTGGAGTCCGCCCGTAGCGCCAACTCCAGCTGGCTGACCCGTCGTTGCTCCCGCCAGGCCCGCAGGAGCGGACCGACACCCTGGTCGGAAGGGGTGGTCGTACCGGAGTGGACAATGGTCATACGTACGACCGTAGCCGAGGAGTGGACGCATGGACGGGCCGTGGATGAAGGACGGGGCGGCGCTGTACCGCGCCAGGGTGCGGGGCAGCCTGCTGGGCGGGGCGATCGGCGACGCGCTCGGCCTTCCGGTCGAGTTCGCGGACATCGAGCGGATCCGCCACATCCACGGACCCCACGGGGTGACCGACCTGGTGCCGGGCCCGCACGGCGCGGTGGGCCGGATCAGCGACGACACCCAGATGACCCTGTTCACCGCCGAGGCCCTGATCGAGGCGTACGCCTTCGAAAGGAAGGGCGACCGCTCCGACCGCAGAAGGGCGGGGGACATCTCCGACCGCTGGCCCGAGATGATGCTCCACGCCTACGAGCGCTGGCTGCGGACCCAGTCCCTGGCCGGCCCGGGGACCGCACCCCCGTCGACCGGCCCCGCGGACGGCCTGGTCACCGAGGACTGGCTGTACGCCCGCCGGGCACCGGGCAACGCCTGTCTGTCCGGCGTCGCCCAGGGCCACGCGCCCGACCGGTGGCGCCCCCTCGACGGCAAGCCCGGCGAGGTCAACCCCGACTCCAAGGGCTGCGGCGCGGTGATGCGTTCGGCACCCTTCGGTCTCATCGCCGAGTACGACCACGTCGCCTTCCAGATGGCCGCCCGCGCCGCCCAGATCACCCACGGCCACCCCACCGGCTACTACGCGGCGGGCGCCTTCGCCGCGATCATCGCCAACCTGGTCGCCGGGGACTCCATGGAGGGCGCGGTGCTGCGCGCCATGCGCCTGCTGTCCCGCTACCCCGGCCACGAGGAGACCACCGCCGCCCTGGAGCAGGCCGTCACCGAAGCGGGGGACCGCTCGGTCGCACCGCCTGAGCGGGTCCAGCGGCTCGGCGCGGGCTGGGTCGCCGAGGAGGCGCTGGCCATCGCCGTCTTCTGCGCGCTGTATCCGGGCCGCGTCGAGACCAAGCTGCTGATGTCCGTCAACCACTCCGGTGACAGCGACTCCACCGGCGCCATCTGCGGCAATCTCCTCGGCGCCCGGTACGGCGACCACACCCTGCCGCACGAGTGGGTCCAGCGGGTCGAGGGCCGCGCCAGGACCGCCGTACTCGCCGACGACCTCGCGGCCGTGCGGGTGCGCGGGTGGCTCCTCGGGCCCGCGTGAGCGAAGCCGTCGCGGGACGGCTGTGGCAGCCTGGACACATACCCCGACATCCAGGAAGGAGCGAGGTCATGCCCGTCGAACCCCTGTCGCAGAAGGAGATCGAGGACCGGCTCGCGGAACTGCCCGGCTGGTCCGCCGCCGACGGCCGCCTCACCCGCGCGTACCGGCTCGGCACGCACTTCGCCGCGACCGCGATGGTCGTGCACATCGCCCAGGTCCAGGAGGAGCTCGACCACCACTCCGACCTCACCCTCGGCTACAACACGGTCTCGCTGTCCGTGCACACGCACAGCGCGGGCGGCGCCGTCACGGAGAAGGACTTCGAGCTCGCGCAGCGGGTGGAGGCGCTCGCCCCCGGTCACGGGGCCCAGTGAGGCCGTGCTCGACTACGACAAGGAGGCCGACGCCTACGACGCCACCCGCGGCGGTGAGCCCAGGGCCGCCGCGGCCGCCGACGCCGTACTCGGCCTGATCCCGTCCGACACCCGCCGGCTCCTCGACGTGGCCTGTGGCACCGGCATCGTCACCCGCAGGCTCGCCGCCGCACGGCCCGCGACCCGGGTGACGGGCGCCGACCTGACGTACGGCATGGCCCGTATGGCCGCCGTACGGCTGCCGGGCGCGATCGTCCTCGCCGATGGCCGCGCGCTGCCGTTCCCCGACGGGGCCTTCGACGCCGTCACCAGCGTGTGGCTGCTGCACCTCTTTGACCGCCCCGAGGACGCCCGCGCGGTGGTCGCCGAGTGCGCCCGGGTCCTGAGCCCCGGCGGGGTGTACGTCACCACCGTCGACAAGGCCGCCGCCCACGACGTCGGCAGCGACATCGACGCCGTCCTCGCCCCGCGCCCGCGCCGCCCGGCCCCGGACGCGGCGCCGCTCGTGACGTCGTACGCCGCCGTGCACCTGCTGCACCCGGTCGGCCAGGCCCGCTTCCCCGGCCGCGGTCAGGGCCGCAGCCCCCGGCGTACGGCCGCCGATCTGCGGCGCGGCTGGTTCACCCGGCTGCCGCCCGGCGATCCGCTCACCGAACGGTTCGCCGCCCGCCTTGAGACACTCCCGGACCAGGAACTCCCGCGCGCCGACCCGGTGTTCAGCCTCCGTGCGTTCCGGAAGGCCGACTGAAGTTGCTGCGCGCACGCATGGCCCGAACGATCGCCGAACTGGCCGAAAGATACGGCAACTCGCCTTCCCTGTGCGGCGACTGAGTGTGCGGAACCCGTCCGTCCTCACTGCTTCGGAGGTTCACCCCGTGCAGCACCCGCACCCGCACCCGCACTCGCACTCGCATCTGCATCGCAGACGCCGAGCCCTGCTCTCGGCGACGACCGCCGCCGTGGCTCTCGTGGCCGCCGGCCTGACCGCGCTGTCGCCCGGCACCGCCGAGGCCGCCACCGCCCGCCAGGTCGAGAAGCTCGACCGGGGCGTCGTCAGCGTCCACACCGACGCCGGCAACCTGGTCAGCTGGCGCTGGCTCGGCACCGACCCGAACGACGTCTCCTTCAACGTCTACCGCGCCGGTACGAAGGTCAACTCGACCCCGATCACCGGCTCCACGAACTACTTCCACTCCGGCGCGCCCTCCCAGGCCGACTACACGGTCCGCGCGATCGTCGGCGGTGTGGAGCAGGCCGACTCGGTCCACGCTGTCCAACTCCGCACCGGATACAAGGACGTTCCCATCAGCCCGCCCGCCGGCGGAACGACCCCGGACGGGGTGGCGTACACCTACGAGGCGAACGACGCCTCCGTCGCCGACCTCGACGGCGACGGGGCACTGGACTTCGTCCTCAAGTGGCAGCCGACCAACGCCAAGGACAACTCCCAGTCCGGCTACACCGGCAACACGATCCTCGACGGCGTCAAGCTCGACGGCACCCGCCTCTGGCGCATCGACCTGGGCCGCAACATCCGCTCCGGCGCGCACTACACGCAGTTCCAGGCGTACGACTACGACGGCGACGGCAAGGCCGAGGTCGCCATGAAGACGGCGGACGGCACGGTCGACGGGACCGGCGCGGTGATCGGCAGTTCCTCGGCCGACTACCGCAACTCCAGCGGCTATGTCCTGTCCGGCCCCGAGTACCTGACCATGTTCAACGGCCAGACCGGCAAGGCGATGCAGACCGTCGACTACGTCCCGGCGCGCGGCACGGTGTCGTCGTGGGGCGACTCCTACGGCAACCGGGTGGACCGCTTCCTCGCGGGAACGGCGTACCTGGACGGCGCCCGCCCGTCGCTCATCATGGCGCGCGGCTACTACACCCGTACGGTGATCGCGGCCTGGGACTGGCGGGGCGGAACCTTCACCCGCCGCTGGACCTTCGACACCAACTCCTCGACCAACACCGGCAAGGGCTACGACGGTCAGGGCTCGCACAGTCTGTCCGTCGGGGACGTGGACGGTGACGGCAAGGACGAGATCGTGTACGGCGCCATGGCGGTCGACGACAACGGCAACGGGCTGTGGACCACGAAGACGGGCCACGGCGACGCCCAGCACCTGGGCGACCTGGACCCGTCCCACGCGGGCCTGGAGTACTTCAAGGTCTCGGAGTCGACTTCCCAGCCCGCCGAGCTCTACATCAACCCGGCCAACGGCACGGTCAACTGGAGCCTGGCCGCGTGCTGCGACAACGGCCGCGGAGTCGCCGGTGACATCTGGGCCGGCAACGACGGCGCGGAGGTATGGTCGGCCTCCGACTCCGCCGTCCGCGACGAGGCGGGCGCCACGAAGGGCCGCGAGCCGTCCTCCGTCAACTTCCTTTCCTGGTGGGACGGCGACACGATCCGCGAACTGCTCGACGGCACCCACATCGACAAGTACGGCACCTCGTCGGACACCCGCCTGCTGACCGGCGCGTCGGTCCACTCCAACAACAGCACGAAGGCGACACCGTCCCTCTCCGGCGACGTCCTGGGCGACTGGCGAGAGGAGGTCGTCTGGCCGACCTCGGACAACACGGCCCTGCGGATCTACTCGACGCCGTACGAGACGACGACGAAGATCACGACCCTCCTCCACGACACGATGTACCGCACAGGCCTGGCCTGGCAGAACACCGCTTACAACCAGCCCCCGCACCCGAGCTTCTTCATCGGCAACGGGATGGCCACGGCACCCAGGCCGGTGGTGTACACACCGTGAGCACAACCGTGGGTGCGTGCCTCGACAGGTGCGCGCCCACGGGAATCGGTGGCCGACTCGGCACCATGTGATGCACAATCAGCCTCCGAATGGTCACTTGGGGGACACAGGCGGCCATGCATACGAACTGCGCATAAGTACGGGGGAGTTCATTGCTCACTGGCCCTATCCCGATTCCGCCTGACCTGAAACTGGCACCGGTGAAATTCGGAACCCGACGGCGGTTGCGACGGGTCTGGCGCTCTCGCAAGGCCCTGAAAGGCGTCACCCAGTGGATGATCGACTGGGGTGTCCCCATGCTAGCCGGAGCGATCGCGCTCTATGTCTACGCCGCCAACTCCACCTCGCCCAGCGAGGTGTACCACGCGTTCACTCTCATGGACCCGCCCAGCACCGACATCCTCTGGGCACCGTCCCTCCTCGGCTGGTTGCTTGTCCCCGCCATCATCGGCGGGTTCGCCGGACATGTGATCGCGACCCGGATCGGCAGCACAAAGTCGATCTCCACCGAGACGCTGTTTCGCCAAAGGCGGTGGGGGCAGCGGCTGAAACCCCCGGGACTCATCGACGACCTGCGCGGATACTTCCACGGCCCGATCGCCCAGCAGGACTTCGTGGACGCCTGGGTACGAGTCGCTCACCGCAATGACTGGGACCGCGCCCAGGATCATTGGGAAGTCTTCGTCCGGGACATGGTCTCGACCCAGCAGTACGCTGATCTGGACCGTCATGAGTGCCTCAGACAGGCCCAGGGCTCCAGTCGCCTCGCCCTGCTGATGACGGCACAGGTGGGGCTGTGCCTCGTGTGCGAAAGGCGGCGGTGACATGCGCTCCGAAGACGCGATCGAGATCGTCCGGACCTCCCTGGCCCTGGCCTTCCCGGGAGCGTCAGCCGACGGGCTGACCAGGGCCGCCGAGCACGTGGTTCGATGGGGTGCGGAGGGTGCCGCTGAGGAACTCACTCCAGAGCTGTCGCAACGCATGCTGGAAGACCTCATGCAGCTGAGCGGTTTCAACTTCGCCGACTTCCAGCCGGCTGATCTCCGGCGAATCGAGATGGTGCGGCCGGCCGACTACCGCACGTGGTCGAGGCCGGATCAGGCCCAGGACCGGTTCCCCTTCCTGCGCAGGCCGCCGAACCCCGACGACGAGAACGCACGGCGGCGACGGGACTGATCGGGTGCCGTCGGTCGACGGCACCCGAGGGCCTGCGTCACACCACCGTGCAGCTCTGGTCGCCCGCCTTGAACGCCGTCGGTTTGCCGTTCGTGCCCGACCAGTTGCCCGTGAAGCCGAAGCTCACGGACGAGCCGGAGGCCACATTGGCGTTCCAGCCGACGTTCTTGGCCGTGACCGTCGAACCCGACAGGGTGGACTCCGCGTTCCAGATCTGAGAGATCGTCTGGCCGTTGGGGAAGGTCCAGATGAGGGACCAGCCGGACCAGGCCGTGGTGCCCGTGTTGGTGAGCTGGACGTCCGCCTGGAAGCCACCCGACCACTGGTTGGTGATCTTGTAGGTAACCGTGCACGCACCCGTCGGGGTTGGCTCCGTCGGGTCGGTGCCGCCCCCGCCGTCACCTCCGCCGCTCGTGTCGGAGGTGTCGCCGTAGATCACGCCCCGGCCGTTGGTAGAGACGTACACCCGCCCGTACACGCGAGGGTCACCGGTGATGGCCGCTCCGGTCCAACCCCACTGGTGGGCATCGTCGTTGACACGGGTCCAGGTCGCGCCCTTGTCGGTCGAGCGGAAGATGCCCCGGACACCGCCGATCTTCGCGCTGGTGAACAGGGTCTGGTACGACGCCCCCGTCGCCGCCTTCCCGAAGCCGATCGCGTCGGCCTGCTCGACGTTGGACAGCTTGGTCCAGCTCGCGCCGGAGTCGGTGGAATGCCACAGGCCGTACGCCCCGTCGGTCGCCCCGCCGGCCAGCCACACATCGCCCTTCGCACCCGGCAGTGCCTTGAAGCGCACACTGTCACCGCTCGGGAGGCCGGTCGCAGCGGACGCTGTGAAGGTCGCTCCGCCGTCCGTGCTCACGTAGAACTTCCCCGACTTGAAGCCGTAGAAGGTCCTCGGGTCCACCCGGTCGGATTCTACGGTCGCGCCCGCCGGGATCCCGCTCGACGCCGACCAGGACGAGCCGAAGCCCGTCGTGTACTGCACACCCGCGCCGGCCGGACTCCACACGAACCGGCTGCCGTCCGACGCCGCGGCCACCGTCCCGCCGCCGCTCACGCCCGAAGGGTCGGTCCCCGCGAACCAGTTGGCCCCGTTGTCCGTCGAGAACGCGATGTGCGGACCCGAGTCCAGATTGCCCACCCGCACCACCGTGTTCGGGTTCGTCTCGGCGAAGTCGAGGCTGGTGGTCGTGGTGAAGTTCGGCGAAGTGAACATCATCGACGGGACTTTGGTGAGGTCGGTGTGCCGGAACCCGCCGATGTCACCGAGCGCGCTGAGCAATGGGGCACCCGAGGGCGGCGAGGCGAGGTCGTTGACCGCCGTCTCCTCCAGGCCCTGCACCATCGGCTTGATGGTGAACTGGCTGCCGGAGTCCCAGTTGGTGAGGTTCTCGGTGCCGTAGACCGTCGCCCCCGTCCCGTACATCATCCGGTTCGAGTTGAACGGGTCGATCTCCATCGACTCCGTCATCCACCCGAGCTTCGGCGTCTGCTCCGGCGGCGACAGGTTCGCGTCCCACGTCAGCCAGGGAGACGACGACACGTCCATCGTGTAGCGGTTCGCGCGGTTGGGGTACGACGTGTAGTCCCAAGCCCGCGTCCAGGTCGCCCCGCTGTCCGTGGAGCGGAAGATCTGGGTGTCCGGCCACCAGGAGCTGTACGCGGTCGCCATGACCGTGCCGGGCTTCTGCCGGTCCACCGTCAGACCGCTGAACCCGTAGTAGGTGTCGGCCTCCGCGACCGGGCTGATGTTCGTCCAGGTGCCGGTCGCCGTCGCGTACCGCCACAACTGGCCCTTGCCGCCGTCGTACGGTCCGCTCTTGTCGCTGTACGAGAGATACAGAGAGCCGTTCACCGCGTCCAGGACACCCTTGTGCGCCAGGTACCCCGTCGGCTGCCCCGCGAGCCGGCTCCAGGTCGCGCCGCCGTCCGTCGATCGGTACACCGAGTTCTGGAGATCGGCGACCCCGACGTAGATCGCCCGGGTGGCGGTCCCGGCCGTCCCCGTCGACTCGTCGAAGGTGACCCAGACGATGCCCTGGTTGTCACTGGCGTAGCCGCTGGTGTCGCTCGGATCCTGCTGGTAGTTGCCGACGTTGGGGAAGTTCGTCACCTGCGACCAGCTGACGCCCGAGTCGGTCGACCGCCACAGCCCCTTGCCGCTGGGCGCGCCCAGATACAGCACGCTGTTCTTGTTCGGGTCGACGGCCAGCCGTTCACCCATGCCCCGCCCCGGCATGTTGCCGCCGAGCTTGAAGGGCAGGTCGGTCTTCTGCCAGCCGGCGCCCCGGTCCGACGAGCGCAGGATCGCGCCGTTCTTCGGGTCCCAGCTGTTGGTGTACGTCCCGACGGCCGCGTACACCTTGTTCGGATCAACCGAGTCGGACGCCAGGCTCACCACACCGGTGTGCCCCCAGTCGTCCCACCCGACCGAGTCCAGCAGCGGCGTCCAGGTCTTCGACGACTCCTGCCAGCGATAGGCCCCGCCGATGTCCGTACGGGCGTAGGCCAGGTTCTTCTCCTTGCGGTTGAACACGATCCCGGGGACGAAGCCGCCCCCGTCGATCCGGGCGTTCTTCCAGGTGTACGTGTCGGCGGCGAGCGAGACCTTCGCGGTGCTGTCGGCCGCCAGTGCCGGCGGGGTACCGGCGAGCAGCCCGGCCGCGAGCGTGAGCACGGCCGTGAGGATGCGGGTTCTTCGCACGGCGGAGTCCTTTCCGGAAGGGGAGGGGAGCATGTGGGGGTAAGCGCTTTCCATGCGGTGCGAGAGTTGCCGGGCGACCCCCAGTGCGGGTGGGGGCCGCCCGGCCGGTCGGCCCCGCCGTCCGGAGACGGGGCCTCGTGCGCGGAGCCTTTTCAGGCGGTTCCGAGGAAACGCCGTGCACTGGCGCACCCCTCAGGGGCGCGGGGCTGCGTTCATTTGCGGCTGCCGCGCGGGCGCGACCAGCCACAACGGACCCGCAGTCGAACACGGCGCAACCCGCGGAGCGCCCGGCGGGGGCTGGTTATTCGAGAAGCTCCGCGTACGAACCCATGGCCAGGGCGATGTCCGCCTGAGCCCAGAACCGGTGATACGTGAACGACGGCACCGCACCGCCCGCGAGATACGCCTCGATCTTCGACCAGGCCGGGTCGTCCTCATAGAACGACCGGATCGAATCGAAGGTCGACGACGAGTTGATCGCGTCCCCGTTCGGCATGCTCCCGGTCCAACCGCTCGGCACGTACACCGAGTCGTCGAACCGGTTGTAGTCCGCCCGGTTCTCCGGGACGGCGATGCCCAGGGCGTCCTGGTAGTTGTCCCACATGCCGTCCAGCAGCGCCTTGGCCGTGGACGCGGCCTGGGTGTCACCACTGCGGTCCGCGTAGTACGTCAGGGTCTTGGCGTACGCGGCCGTCACGCCGACGTCATTCGTGTAGTCGGCGACCGTGACGTGAAGCCCGCTGTTGGCACCGGGACTTGACGCGTTCCAGGTGTCGGGCTGGCCCGACCACTGAAGCGTCGACGGGATCTGGTACGTGCCGTCCGGGTTGATGGTCGTCTTGGACAGCGCCCAGTCCACCCACTTGTCGAGGACCGCCTTGGCCTGCGCGTTCCCCGTCTGCTGGTAGTACTCGGCCACCCGCTCCATCGACCACGCCTGGAAGCCGAACCACTGGTTGGACGGCGGGTCGTGGTAGACGGGCTGCTGGTCGTAGTACATGCCGTAGAAGGTCGACGTACCGGCCGGGGGAGTCGCGTAACGGCCCGCCCAGCTGTTCGTCGCACCGCCCGCGATGGCACCCTCGTTGGACTGCAGCCAGCGGTAGAACTCCAGCTGCCGGGTCAGCGAGGTGTTCCAGTCCGCCGCGCCCGTCGCCGACTTGGGCTTCAGATCGGCGTAGGAGCTCAGCGCGTACGCGGCCATCGGGTTCTGGTAGCCGCCGTGCATGTGGCTGGAGCCGATGCGCCAGGCCCAGCCCGCCGAGGTGTCGGTGGCGCCGCCCCACGCGTAGTACCAGGACAGCAGGTACGACGAGGCGTCCTTGCCGGTACCGGCCGCACAGGTGGACGGCCCGACACAGTTGCCGATCTTCTTGAAGTACTTGTCGTACATGGCGTAGCGCAGATAGTCGCCCATCTTCGCAGCCTTGCCGACGGTCGCGGAGACATCGGATCCCTTGCCCTGCTCCTTGGCCCAGGTGTCGGCCCAGTAGGCGGCCTGCACGGCACGTGCGTCGGCGTCCGGGGCGTTGGTGAACTTCCACTGCTTGGCGTAGGAGGCGTCACCGGTGAAGAGGTCCAGGTACCCGTTCGTGCCGCCGTACTTGAACTGGTCACACGTCGGCTGCGGCACCGTCTCCCACACCGACTCCTGCGCACCGCGCTGGAAGGTGTTGATGTACGACGGTCCCGTGTCCGTCGGTCCCGCCTCACACTTGCCGGGCGAGTTGCCGTAGCCGTAGACGTTGTCGACGTCCTGTAGCCAGTGCATACCGTAGACGTCGTCCGTGCCGTATGCGGTCTTCAGTTCACCGGCGATCGGATCCGAACCCACCGACACTCCGGGGTCCAGCTTCGCCGGATACTCGTTCGGCGTGTCCAGCTCGGGCGCGTAGGTCGCCGGCTTCGACGCGTTGTAGAAGGAGTTGGTCGGCTGGTCGGCGTGCGTGGGGATCATGTACTTCTCCATGATGTCCCAGGCGCCGTTGAACTTGGACCAGTCGCCCGTCACCTTGCCGTACATGGCCTGGAGCCACAGGAGGTAGCTGTACGCCTCCGACGTGGTCTCGTGGCCCTGGTCCGGCGCCTCGACGATCAGCGTCTCGACCGAGTGGTAGGGGATGCCCTCGGGGGAGAAGTAGCCGTTCGCCGGGTTGGTGATCTTGCCGTACAACTCCAGGAACCTGGCGTCGTATTCACCCGCCGCCGCGATCTGGGTGACCGTCACCGAAGCCTTCGCATGACCCGTCGCCGTCGACTCGAAGGTCGCCGCGCCCGTGCCGGAGGCGTTGCCGGTGATGGTCACCGTCTGCGCGGTGTTCCAGTTCGACGGGGTGAAGGTGAGCGAGGCCCCGCCGGTGACCGTCAGCCCCGAGTTGCCGCTCGCGCGGGCGGTCGTGACGGTCACGTTGGCCGAGGGCTGTGTCGACAGCTTCACGGTGTAGGTGCCCGTCTTGCCCTGCTGGACGGCGAGTTGGGTGGCCGACGCGACGACCGCGGGCCCCGATACGACCGTGATGCCGACCGGCGTGGACTCACCGGAGGCGCCCAGGCTGTCGTACGCCTTCGCGAGCAGGGAATGACTGCCCACGGTCAAACTTGAGACCGAGAGCGAGTACGGCGCTGTCGTGTCGGTGCCGAGCAGCGTGGTGTTGTCGTAGAACTCCATCTTGCTGATGGTGGCGTTGTCCGCGGCGGCGGCCGTCGCGGCGAGCGGGACCGCGGTGCCCTGGGTGTAGACCGCCCCGGCGGCCGGGCTGGTCAGTACGGTGATCGGCGGTTGGTGTGCGCCGACACAACTGGTGCCGTTGATCGCGAAGTTCGTCGGGGCCGCGTTGCTGCCGCTGTAGGTGAACTGCGCGCCGGTGGTGACGGCGGCGCCCGCGGCGATGTTCGCGTTGTACGTGGCGTTGGTGACGGTGACCGCCTGTCCGGACTGCGACCAGGTGCCGTTCCAGCCGTTGCTCAGCTTCTGGTTGCCGGCGTAGCCGTACGTCAGCGTCCAGCCGTTGATGGCGTCCGTGCCGCGGTTGGTGATCGTCAGATCCGCGGTGAAACCGGAGCCCCAGTCATTGGTCTTGTAGTCGACACTGCACTGAACTGCCGCTGCTTGTGCGGGAGTTGAACCAGCGCTCAGCATCGCGAAGGGCAGTGCCAGGGCCGCCACGACAGCGGTCCACATTCGCCGGACAGCCCGGCGTCTCCTCGTGGGGGGCATTGCTGGTTCCTCCTTGTGCGGCTCGGAGAAGTCAAGGCTTGAACCAGTGGGAGCGCTCCCATAGTGGGGACGAGGGTTCGAAGGGTCAAGGTGCTTGAAGAGTCGAAAAGATTCGACGGATGTGGTTGAGGAAAAGTCAAGTGACCCCTCTGTTCTTTGCCGTCACTTGGCGCTAGCTTCGTTGACACCAGTGGGAGCGATTCCATCAGTCGACGCGTCCGTAACGACGCGCTGATCTGCAAGGAGTCGCTCATGCGACACCCCCCGCGTTCAGTACCTTTACTCAGGTTCGCCTCGCGTCGAACGCACCGGTCACGTCGGCCGGCTCGTTCTTCTGCCGGGGGTCCGGGGGTTGTCCCCCGGGGAATAGCAGTAGTCGTCGCCGGAGCGGTTGCCCTCATCGGGTCCGTGACGGTTCCGGTGGTCACGGCGTCCGGTGCCACCCCCGCGTGCTCGGTGGAGTACTCCGTCACCAGCCAGTGGGACAGCGGCTTCCAGGGCTCCGTGCAAATCACCAACAACGCTGCTGCCGTGAGTAGTTGGAGCCTCGCCTTCGACTTCGCCGGCGGTCAGGAGCTCACCCAGGGCTGGAACGCGAAGTGGTCCCAGTCCGGTACGACGGTCACCGCCTCCAACGAGAGCTACAACGGCTCGTTGGCGAGCGGCGCGAGCGTCAGCGCCGGATTCATCGCGTCCTGGTCCGGGAGCAACGCCGTACCCACGTCGTTCAAGCTCAACGGCACGGCCTGCAACACGGACACCGCACCCACACCGGAGCCCACGGACCCCCCGTCGGACCCCGGTGACGGCACACCCCCCGCGCTGCGCGTGTCCGGCAACAAACTCGTGGACGCGGGCGGCACAACACGCCGACTGCTCGGGGTGAACCGGTCCGGCGGCGAGTTCATGTGCGTCCAGGGCCGTGGCATCTTCGACGGCCCGGTCGACGACGCCTCCGTGCAGGCGATCGCCGACTGGAAGGCGAACACGGTCCGCATTCCTCTCAACGAGGAGTGCTGGCTCGGCCTGTCCAACATCAACCCGGCCTACGCCGGGGCGAACTACGTCAACGCCGTCAAGGACCTGGTCTCCAAGGTCAAGGCCCACGGCATGACACCCGTGGTCGAACTCCACTGGACCTACGGGCAGTACACCGGCAACTCCGCCGGCTGCTCCGACGTGCACGCCAGCTGCCAGAAACCGATGCCCGACATGCAGTACACGCCCTCCTTCTGGGCCTCGGTGGCGAACACCTTCAAGAGCGACCCCACCGTCGTCTTCGACCTGTTCAACGAGCCCTACCCGGACCGCGCCACCGCCACGACCACCCAGGCGTGGCAGTGCTGGCGGGACGGCGGCAACTGCCCCGGCATCGGGTACGAGGTCGCCGGTATGCAGGATCTCGTCGACAGCGTCCGGGCCACCGGCGCCACCAACCTCATCCTGGCCGGTGGCATCGCCTACTCGAACGACCTCAGCCAGTGGCTGACGTACAAGCCCGGCGACCCGGCGGGCAATCTCGCCGCCGCCTGGCATGTGTACAACTTCAACACCTGTGCCAACGACAGCTGCTGGAACTCCACGCTCGCCCCGGTGGCCGCCCAAGTCCCCCTGGTAGCGGGGGAGATCGGCGAGAACACCTGCTCGCACGGATTCATCGACCAGGTCATGAAGTGGTTCGACGACCGCGGTCTGTCGTATCTCGGCTGGACCTGGAACACCTGGGACTGCTCCTCCGGACCGTCCCTGATCAGCAGCTACGACGGCACACCCACAGCGTTCGGCACCGGGCTGCGTGACCATCTGCGCGCCCTGAACGGATAGCACCCGCTCAACGGACAGCACCTGCTCAACGGGCAGCACCCGCTCAACGGACAACACCCGCGAACGAGAAGGAACCCGCACTCATGAGTCGTACGAGAACCGCGCTCCTCGCAGCCCTGGCGCTGGTCGCCGGGGCCTCCGGGACCGCCCTCGCCGTCGCCCCGGCGGACGTCGGCACCGCCGCGATCCCCTGCACCGTGGACTACAAGGTGCAGAACCAGTGGGACACCGGCTTCACCACCGCCGTCACGATCACCAACAACAGCGCCGCCAAGTCGAGTTGGTCGCTGAAGTGGTCGTACGCCGGAAACCAGAAGGTCACCAGCGGCTGGAACGCCAAGATCACCCAGAGCGGTACGGCCGTCACCGCCACCAACGAGACCTACAACGGCACGCTCGCCAACGGCGGTTCGGTCAGCTTCGGCTTCAACGGGACCTACAGCGGCACCAACGCCCTCCCGGCCACCTTCACCCTCGACGGGGTGACCTGCAACGTCGACGGCGGCACCGATCCGACGGACCCGACCGATCCGACGGACCCCGGTGGCAGTACCAAGGTCGACAACCCTTACAGCGGCGCCAAGGTGTACGTGAACCCCGAGTGGTCGGCGAAGGCCGCCGCCGAGACCGGCGGCAGCAGGATCTCCAACCAGCCCACCGGTGTCTGGCTCGACCGGATCGCCGCCATCAACGGCGTGGGCAGCGGGATGGGACTGCGAGCCCACCTCGACGCGGCCCTGGCCCAGAAGGGCTCCGGCGAGGAGGTCATCCAGCTGGTGATCTACGACCTGCCCGGCCGTGACTGCGCGGCCCTCGCCTCCAACGGCGAGCTCGGCCCG
The DNA here is from genome assembly GCF_044903305.1 of Streptomyces sp. NPDC019531. NCBI lineage: Bacteria > Bacillati > Actinomycetota > Actinomycetes > Kitasatosporales > Streptomycetaceae > Streptomyces > Streptomyces sp. NPDC019531. The sequence goes on from NZ_JBJDQL010000035.1 coordinate 84,489, forward strand.
ACGGAGATCGACAAGTACAAGACCCAGTTCATCGACCCGATCGCCGCGATCCTCGCCGACAGCAAGTACAGCTCGCTGCGGATCGTCACCACGATCGAGATCGACTCGCTGCCCAACCTCGTCACCAACACGGGCAGCAGGCCCACCGCCACCGCGGCCTGCGACACCATGCTGGCCAACGGCAACTACGTGAAGGGCGTCGGCTACGCGCTGAACAAGCTCGGCGCGATCCCCAACGTCTACAACTACATCGACGCCGGCCACCACGGCTGGATCGGCTGGGACGACAACTTCGCCGCCAGCGCCACCATCATGAAGCAGGCAGCCACGGCCGAAGGCGCCACCGTCGACGACGTCCACGGGTTCATCGCCAACACGGCCAACTACAGCGCCCTGAAGGAGAACAACTTCACCATCAACGACTCCGTGGCCGGCAAGTCGGTCCGCGAGTCCAAGTGGGTGGACTGGAACCGGTACGTCGACGAGCTGTCCTTCGCCCAGGCCTTCCGCAACCAGCTGGTGTCGACGGGCTTCAACTCGAACATCGGCATGCTGATCGACACCTCCCGCAACGGCTGGGGCGGCAGCGCGCGGCCCAGTGGACCGGGGGCGACGACCGACGTCGACACGTACGTCAACGGTGGCCGCTACGACCGGCGGATCCACGTCGGCAACTGGTGCAACCAGTCCGGGGCCGGTCTCGGCGAGCGTCCGCAGGCCAGCCCGGCTGCCGGCATCGACGCGTACGTGTGGATGAAGCCGCCGGGTGAGTCCGACGGGTCCAGCTCCGCGATCCCGAACGACGAGGGCAAGGGGTTCGACCAGATGTGCGACCCGACGTACACGGGGAATCCGCGCAACGGGAACAACCTGTCCGGTGCGCTGCCGAACGCTCCGCTGTCGGGGCACTGGTTCTCCGCGCAGTTCCAGCAGCTGATGCAGAACGCTTACCCGGCACTCTAGTTCCGTTGAGTGGTGCGGTGGGATTGCGGGTGCCGGTCCGTTGTGGCTGGTCGCGCCCGCGCGGCGGAGCCGCTCATTGATACAGCACCGCGCCCCTGAGGGAGCGCTGCATGCCGCCGGGGTCTGGTCAGTGCTCTTTTGCCAGGCCCCGGCGGATTGCGAACTCCACTGCCGAGTAGTCGCCGTCTGTGCGGTTCAACTCGTATGGCTCGGCCGGGAGCAGGGGCGGTTGGGCCATGAAGCGGGGCGTTCTGCCGTGGTGGGGCTGGGCCGCGTGGACCAGGAAGGGGTGGCAGAGGTAGACGTCACCCGGGCTGCCCGTCGCGTGGGCCAGCTCGCGGTGTGCCGAGGCCTTGTCCACCTTCGGGCCCAACTCCAGGAAGGACGCGCCCTGTTCGCCGTACGGCTCCAGGACCGGCGGTACGTCGAGATGGGAACCGATCCTGATGCGGGTCGGGGCGTCGGTCTCGGTGACCTCGCTGAACAGGAACAGCATCAGCAGGGCACGGTCCCTGGAGCGCAGGTTGGTGTGGTAACTCCCGGCCGGAGCGTCCTGGGGGAGGTAGCTGCCTTCGATGTGCCAGCCCGCGTCCTGCGGCTCCTCCGCATGCGGAAACCGCAACGGGAAGGTGCCCAGCGAATAGCGGGGCTGCCAGCGGTTCTCGCCCACCAGCAGGTCGAACGCCTCGTGCAGGACCGGGGAGTTGGCGGCCGCCGCGAACGGTCCCTGTGCCATCCCGGGCACCCACACCACCGGGTCCTTCCACGAGGCCGGGTCCTCACGGTCGTAGCCCGTCTCCCGCCACAGCAGCGACGCGCAGTGCTGGGCGACGCGCGGCGGGAAGGCGCCCTCGATCTTCACGAATCCGTCTGCGAGGAAGCGCTCCACCAGTTCGTCGTCCATGGGGTCATGGTGGAGTACCGGTCGCGTCGGGCGCATCCCCTTTTCTTTGCGTCCGCTTTGCCGTGTTTTTTGCTGTGGTGGCAACATCGCTGGCCTCTTCGCGGTGCGTCGGCGCACGCTGGCCGCATCCCGAGGAGAGGCTGACACCATGGCGCACGATCACCATCACGATCACGATCACACCGACATCGACTGGGCCAGGATGGCCGAGCACCTGGAGACCCAGGCGGAGCTGTTCACGCCCCTGTACGAGCGGGCTCTGGCCTGGCTCGGGCACAAGCAGACCGAGCCGGGGCTGATCGTCGACGCGGGCAGTGGACCCGGGGTGCTGTCCTGTCTGCTCGCCGAGGCGTTCCCGGGGGCCCGGGTCGTCGCCGTCGACGGGTCACAACCGCTGCTGGAGAGGGCCCAGGGCCGGGCCGAGCGGCTCGGGGTGGCCGACCGGTTCGGCACGCTCGCCGGTGAACTGCCGGTAGTACTGGACGACTTGGACTACCCCGTCGATCTGCTGTGGGCGAGCAGGAGCCTGCACCACCTCGGGGACCAGCGGGCCGGAATCGCCGCGTTCGCCTCGCGGCTCGCACGTGGCGGCACGCTGGCGTTGATGGAGGGCGGACTGCCGGCGCGGTTCCTGCCACGGGACATCGGCATCGGGCGGCCGGGGCTGCAGGCACGGCTCGACGCGTTGGAGGAGGAGTGGTTCGCCGAGATGCGGGCGGGGCTGCCCGACTCCGTCGCCGAGGTCGAGGACTGGCCCGCTCTGATGGCCGCCGCCGGGTTGCGGCACACCGGTACCCGTAGTTTTTTGCTGGATCTCCCCGCGCCGACGACCGACCGGGCCCGGGCGTACATCGCCGCGTCGCTGGGGCGCCTGCGGGACGTGTTTGGGGAACATCTGGATTCCGGTGATCGGGACACGCTCGATCGGCTACTGGATCCTGAAGACGCGGCGAGTGTGCATCGCCGGGCGGATGTGTTCGTTCTGGCCGTGCATACGGTTCACACCGCGGTGCGGACCGGCTGAGCCGCCTTGTGTCGTCGGGCGACCGCGGGTTTGCTGTGGCCGGTCGCGCAGTTTCCCGCGCCCCTTCAGGACGCGGGTGTACTCGGTGATCAATGCACCCTGCACATGAAGGACTCGGGTCGGGACGAAGTACTCGGCCAGTACCCGGCGTTTGACGGTCTCCTCCGGGGTCCGGTCAAGTGGCCGGCCCACCGGGTCTCCGACGGCGACTATCCGTGCCGTCGCCAGCATGCGGGCGCGGATTTCGGGGGCCGACACCTCTGTGCCGTACAGGGTGTTCGATGCTGTCGGGCTGCGCTCCAGGGCCAGGTCCTGCAGCCGGATCGAGTTCGGGTCCGTCAGCGACCAGACCCGGCGGCGGGACGGCAGATAGAGGATGCCATCCGCCTGCGCGGTGCTCACCGCTCGGACGATGGCCGCGGCATCGTCGGTACGGCTCCCCGGGGTGCGCAGCTGGAGGGTGACCGGCAGCAGCGCGAGCACTGCCATCGCGAGGGCGAGCGTTCGGATGCGGCCCAGACGGTCGAGGGCCGCGCCGACCAGGAGGGCCGTGCCCGCGTGGCCGTAGAGGACATAGCGGTCCACGTAGAGGGGCTTCAGCGGGGTCACCAGGAGCAGGGTCAGCGCGGGCAGGACCGCCAGGGGGAGGGCCAGGCGCGGCAGGGGGCCGTGGCGGAGCAGTGCGGCGCAGGTCAGTGCCAGTGCGCTCACTCCGGTGAAGGCCAGCAGCGCACCGGCCCCCGGGCCGCCGATCCATGACACCTGGTCGGACTGGCGGGCGCTCAGCACGACCAGGGGAGCCAGGCCCGCGCAGACCGTCAGGGCCACGCGGAGGGCGGCTCGGCGCGCTGGACGCGGCAGGGCCACCAGGTGCGCGAGCAGAGTCAGGACCGCGAACTCGTGCAGCAGACACGCGGCGAGCAGGACCGTGCCGTACGCCGTCCAAGCCCCCGGCGTACGGCGGTCCGCGGCCCGCAGCAACAGGTACGTCGCCCACACGACCAGGGCGCAGACCAGCGCGTACGAACGGCCTTCCTGCGCGTACCGCTGGACCGGCGGGAGTACGGCGAAGGTCACGCCGGTGAGCAGGCCGGCGCGCGGTCCGGCGAGGCGGTGGCCCAGCAGGGCCAGGGTTCCGGCCGCCGCCGCGGTCGCCAGGGCCGAGGGGACGCGCAGGACGAGGAGGGGGTCCACCGCGCCGAACACCCGGAACAGGGCGTGCATGAGCAGGTAGTACAAGCCGTGCACGGCGTCCGCGCGGGCCAACGTCGCCCCCAGGTCGGGCAGGGAGCGCCGGGCCATGTCGTACGTCACCACCTCGTCCCGCCATATGCTGCCGTCGCGCCGGATGCCCCACAGTCCGACGGCGAGGGACAGCGCCACGGGCACGACCACATGCCACGGGACGCGGGAGCGGATGGGCGTGGGCAGGGCGGGTGGCAACCGGACCGGCCGTAGGAGGGGTCCTGTTGAGTGTGTGGTGGCGATGACTGACTCCGGTGCGAGGCGGAAGCGCGGGGCCCGGTGAGCGGGCGTGCACCTGCGAGTTCAGAGGCCGGCGGATTGTTGGGCAGCCCCGAATCGGCGGGCCAATCAATTCGCGGGGCCGGTCTCCGGTGTGGGGGCGGCCGTGAGCGAAGGGGGAGACGCGCATGGGGCGCCGGGAGAAGCCGCTCGATCCGGGGGCGGGGACCGTGCAGCGGTTCGCGTACGAGATGCGCAAGCTGCGCGACGAGGCGGGCGCCCCGACCTACCGCGCCTTGGCCACCCGTGCGGGCTATTCGGCGCCCACCCTCTCCGCCGCCGCGGCCGGCGAACGGCTGCCGACCCTGCCGGTGCTCCTCGCCTATGTCACCGCGTGCGACGGTGATCCGGGGGAGTGGGAGCGGCGGTGGCGGGAGGCCTTCGCCGAGTCGGCCGACGCACGGGTCGCCGAGGAGTCCGAGGACGAGGACAGCCCCTATCCGGGACTCGCCCGCTTCGAGACCGGCGACGGAGAGCACTTCCACGGCCGTGACGACCTGATCGCCGAACTCGTCGGGCGCACGGCCAGGAAGAGGTTCACGGCGGTGGTCGGGGCGAGCGGATGCGGCAAGTCGTCACTGTTGCGGGCGGGTTTGATACCGGCGCTGCGAAATCCCCCGGCCACGAGCGGCACCGGCCTCGCCGCCATCCGCCTCCTCACCCCCGGCCCCCACCCCCACCGCACCCACGAGGCCCTCTTCACCCCGCACGACGCCCCCGGTGACACCCTGATCGTCGTCGACCAGTTCGAGGAGGTCTTCACGCTCTGCGCCGACGCCGGTGAACGCACCCGGTTCCTGGGGGAGTTGCTCGCGGCCGACGACCCGGAGTCGGGACTGCGTGTGGTGATCGCCGTGCGGGCCGACTTCTACGGCCGGTGCGCCGAACACGGGCCGCTCGCCGAGGCGCTCAGGGACTCCGCGCTGCTCGTCGGGCCGATGTCACCGACGGCGTTGAGGGAGGCCGTGGTACGGCCCGCCGCCGCGCGAAGGCTGGTCGCGGAACGGGCGCTGACCGCGCGGATCGTCGCGGAGGTGACCGGCGAACCGGGCGGACTGCCGCTGATGGCCCACGCGTTGCGCGAGGTCTGGCGCCGGCGCACCCGCAAGACCCTCACCCTCGCCGCCTACGAGGCCGTCGGAGGCGTCAGGGGCGCCGTCGCACACACCGCGGAGGCCGTGCACGCCCGCTGCACCCCCGCCGAGGCCATCGCGCTCCGCCGACTGCTGCTGCGGCTGGTGAACCCCGGTGACGGTACCGAGGACACCCGGCGGCCCGTGGACCGCGCGGAGCTCGACGCGGACGGGACAACGGCGCATGTTCTGGAGCGGCTTGTCCGCAGCAGGCTGCTGACGGTCGACGGCACCACCGTGGACCTCGCCCACGAGGCCCTCCTCGGTGCCTGGCCACGGCTGCGCGCCTGGCTCGACGAGGACCGCGAACGCCTGCGACTGCACCGCGCACTCACCGAAGCCGCCCAAGCCTGGGACGAGTTGGGGCGGGATGCGGGCGCGCTGTACCGGGGTACGCGACTGACACGGGCCCGCGAGACCTTCGGTGACGAAGCCCATGAAGGAGGCGCGGACCGCGGTAGAGACGGAAGTGAACTCAACCGGCTCGAAAGCGACTTCCTCGCGGCGAGCGTCGAGACATACGAACGCGGCCGCCGTGCCGCGACCCGGGCCGCCCGCCGACTACGCGCCCTGACCGGAGCGCTCGCCGTGCTGCTAGTGCTGGCCGTGGTCGCGGGCGCTGCCGCCTGGCGGCAGAGCGGGGTGAGCGCACGACAGCGGGACGAGGCCGAGGCCCGCAGCGCGGCCGAGCTGGTGGACACCCTCAGGCAGAGCGACCCACGCGCCGCGGCGCAACTCGCCCTGGCCGCGTGGCGGGTCGCCGACCTTCCCGAGACGCGCCGGGCGCTGCGGACGGCCGCAGCGCAGAGCGAGCGGGACGTGTTCACCGCGCCCGAGGAGGGAGGCCGCGCCCTCAACGCCCCGACATGGCTCAGCCGGGACGGTCGTATTCTGACAACTCTCGTGCGTGACAAGGTCGTTCAGTGGGACGTGGCATCCCACCGGCGCATCCGTTCCGTCACCTGGCCCGGCCTGTCCGAGGCCGTGGTCGACGTCAGCGAGGACGGCCGACGGGTCGCCTACCGAGGGCCGGGCGGCGCGGGCCTGGTGCTCGGCGGGCTGGCCGACGGCAGCGCGCACCGGCTCCCGACCGGCTCGTGGATCGACACCGACGCCGCGTTCGGACCGGGTGGCCGCACCCTTCTCGTACGGCGGTTGGTGCCGGGCGGCGACGAGCGGGCGACGCTCACCGTGTGGGACGTACGCCGGCTGCGGGTGCTGTTCCGCTATGAGCGGGGCACCGGCGACGGTGCGCTGCCCGCGCAGAGCCGCGACGGCCGCTACCTCGCCTGGTGCACGGATTCCGGCGGGCAGCCGCGGATCCTCGACACGGTCGCCGGACACCTCGTGGACACTCCCGTGCCGACCGCCACCGGGCGGGCCCTGTGCGGGGGCGACGAACTCACCTTCACCGCCGACAGCCGAGCCGTGGCGAGCGCCACGTCCACGGGCGTCGTGATGTGGGACATCCGGACTGGCCGGGAACGGCCCCGGCTGCCCCTGCCCGGCGCCCTCCGCGTCGAGTTCGCCGGCGACCACGCCGTGACCTGGGCCCCGGGCTCCCTCGCTCTGTGGCGCCTCGACCTGCCCGCCCCCGCGGACGACGGCCTCCGGGAACCGCTGCTGACCTTCCCCGTCGACAGCTCGGCCGTGGGCGACCTCCGCCTGGATCCCGGCGCGGGCGTGCTGCGCTACCGCGAACAGGGGCGCACCGCCTCCGTGCACACCCTCTCGCTCCAGGGGCTGACGGGCGAGGCGTGGCGGGACCGGGCGGCCCAGGACGCGGCCTTCGACATCCGGGGCAGGCCGACCTCGGCGAAGAAGCCCCCGATCGTGAACCGCGAGGAGACCGTGACCGTCGACCCGGCCGGCCGCATTGCGCTGACCTCGGAGGGCACGCTCGTGTACGTCTCGACGGGCAAGCGTCCGAAGGGAGTCACCGGGGTCGAGGGGGAGGACTACCTCACCGAGGGGGCCTTCAGCGCCGACGGCCGGTATCTCGCCGCAGCCGACGTGCAGGGCCGCATCACCCTCTGGGAGGCACGCACCTGGCGCAGGCTGGCCGTTCTGCGGAGCGGCGGCTCCCACCCGCACGATCCGGCGCTCGGCTTCTCCGCCGACGGCTCGCTGGTGGCCGCCAGTGACTCCGACGGGACCGTGAACGTCTGGGAGACCGCCGCCCCCGCCCTCCCGGCCGCGAGCCTGCCCGTGGGGGACGCTCCGGTACTCGCTCTGGGATTCACGCGGGACGGCGACGAGTTGCGTGTCGCCACACCCCATCTCGCCGACAGAACAGTCCCGTTGGAACCCGACAGTGCCGCGCGCACGGTGTGCGCCCGGACGTCCACGGGTCTCACCGGGACACAGTGGCGACGCTGGTTCCCCTCGGCCGACTACCGCCGAACCTGCGGCACTTGACTTCGAGAGTGCTCCAACTGATGTACTCCCTGCCGTTCACGGGATGACAGACAGACACAGGGGGAAGCCATGTCCGACTCACCGGTCGCACTCATCACCGGCGGCGGCAGCGGTATCGGCGCCGCGGTCGCACGGCAGCTGCTCGACGCGGGGCACCGGGTGGCGGTCACCGGACGCGGTGAGCCGCGGCTGCGTGCCTTCGCCGAGGAACTCGGCGGCCCGGACGGGCTGTTGACCTTCGTCGGCAACGCCGCCGAGTACGGCGACATCAAGGCCGCGGTCGACGGCACGCTCAAGGAGTTCGGCCGGCTGGACACCGTCGTCGCCAACGCCGGGTTCGCCACCCATGACACCGTCGCCGGGGGCGATCCGGCCGGCTGGACCGAGATGGTGCTGACCAACGTCCTGGGCCCCGCCCTCCTCATCCGCGCCTCCATCGACGCGCTCAAGGAGACCCGCGGCCGGATCGTCCTGATCGGCAGCGTCGCCGGGTTCATCCATGGGCCCGGCAACATCTACGGGGCGACGAAGTGGGCGGTGACCGCGCTCGCCGAGAACGCCCGCCGCGAGGTGACCGAGTTCGGCGTGGGTGTCACCCTGGTCGCTCCCGGCCGAGTGGAGACCCCGTTCTGGGACGGCCGCGGCAGCCTCCCGCCCGGCCATCTCCTCACCGCCGACCAGATCGCCGACTCGGTGGTGTGGGCCGTACGGCAGCCGGAGGGCGTCGACATCAACACCGTCGTCGTACGGCCGATCGGGCAGCCGGTCTGACACACGACGGCCGGGGTGAGCCCCCGCGACAGAGGCTCACCCCGGCCGAACTGTCGTGCTGTCAGGCCGCGTTGAAGGTGGACGGGTCCGGGCCGAGGCGCCGGTCCTCGTTGAGCGCGCTGATCGCCGCCAGGTCCTCGGCGTCCAGGCTGAAGTCGAAGACCTCGATGTTCTCCCTGATCCGGGACGGGGTCACGGACTTGGGAATCACGACGTTGCCGAGCTGGAGGTGCCAGCGCAGCACGATCTGGGCCGGGGTGCGCCCGTGCTTCTGGGCGATGGCCACGATGGCCGGGACCTCCAGGAGGCCCTTGCCGGAGCCCAGCGGCGACCATGCCTCGGTGGCGATGCCCTGCTCCGCGTGGTACTCGCGGGCCGCGTGCTGCTGAAGGTGCGGGTGCAGCTCGATCTGGTCGACGGCCGGGATGACGGACGTCTCGGCGATCAGCCGCCGCAGGTGCTCGGGTTCGAAGTTGGAGACACCGATCGCCCGGATCCGGCCGTCGGCGTGCAGCTTCTCCAACGCCTTGTAGGAGTCGACGTACAGGTCCCGCGCGGGCGCCGGCCAGTGGATCAGGTACAGGTCCAGGTACTCCAAACCGAGTTTCTCCAGCGAGGTGTCGAAGCCGCGCAGGGTCGAGTCGTAGCCCTGGTCGCCGTTCCAGAGCTTGGAGGTGACGAAGATGTCCTCGCGGGCCACATCGGAGGCCGCGATGGCCTTGCCGGTGCCCGCTTCATTGCCGTAGATCGCCGCTGTGTCGATGCTGCGGTACCCGGCCTCCAACGCCGTGGCGACCGCGCGCTCAGCCTCGTCGTCCGGCATCTGCCAGACGCCGAAACCCAGCTGGGGCATCTCGACGCCGTTGTTGAGGATGATCGGGGGGACCTTGCTGCTCACGAGCTCTTGATCCTTACGGTTGCCGTCAGGTGGTACTCCATCGTCAACGATCACGAGCTGTGATGCATTCCTGACCGGAAAATCCGCCCGGCCCCGTCCGCGAGCGGATACGGCCCCGGAGCCTTCGAGACCATCGAGGCCGACCGCGACACCTCGACCGACCGCCGGCGCCAGGAGGTCACCGGACTGCGCACGAGCGGCATCAGCTAGCTGAAGCTGACGCGTGGACACCTTCCTGGCCGACCGGGTGTGCCCCGAGCGGGGCATCCAGCGCTCCTTCGGCGACACTTCGGGCTCCGTGCAGGACACGTGTCTCCTGCTGACGAACCTGCGTGGCTGCCGGCTCGGGTGAGGCGGGGCTCAGGCCCGGTACAGTGCGTCGACCTCGTTGGCGTAGGCCGTCTCGATCGCCTTGCGCTTCAGCTTCAGCGAAGGGGTCAGCAGCCCGTGCTCCTCGGTGAAGGGCTGCGCGAGGATACGGAAGGTGCGGATCGACTCCGCCTGCGAGACCAGGGTGTTGGCGGCGACCACCGCGCGCCGCACCTCGGTCTCCAGGTCGGTGTCGCGCACCAGCTGGGCCGCGGGCATCTGCGGCTTGTCCCGCATCGCCAGCCAGTGCTCCACGGCCTCCTGCTCCAGGGTGACCAGGGCGGCGATGTACGGGCGGTCGTTGCCCACGACGATGCACTGCGCGACCAGCGGATGGTCGCGCACCCGCTCCTCCAGCACCCCGGGGGAGACGCTCTTGCCGCCGGAGGTGACGAGGATCTCCTTCTTGCGGCCGGTGATGGTGAGATAGCCGTCCTCGTCGAGGGAGCCGAGGTCACCGGTGGCGAGCCAGCCGTCGTGCAGGGTCTCGTCGGTGGCCTTCTCGTTGTTGAGATAGCCCTGGAAGACATTGGCGCCGTACAGCCAGATCTCGCCGTCGTCCGCGATGTGCACGGTCATGCCGGGGATGGGCTGGCCGACCGTGCCGTAGCGGGTGCGCTCCGGCGGGTTGGCGGTCGCAGCCGCCGTCGTCTCGGTGAGGCCGTAGCCCTCGTAGATGTGCACGCCCGCGCCCGCGAAGAACAGCCCCAGCTTGCGGTCCATGGCCGAACCGCCGGTCATCGCGTGCCGGATCCGGCCGCCCATCGCGGCCCGCATCTTGGAGTAGACGAGTTTGTCGAAGAGCTGGTGCTGCATCCGCAGCCCCGCCGACGGTCCGGGCCCGATGCCCCAGGCCTTGGCCTCCATGGCGTCCGCGTACTTCACCGCCACGTCGACCGCCTTCTCGAACGGTCCGGCCTTGCCCTCCTTCTCGGCCTTGCGGCGGGACGCGTTGAAGACCTTCTCGAAGATGTACGGCACCCCGAGGAAGAAAGTCGGCTTGAACGCGGCGAGGTCCGGCAGCAGGGCGGCCGCGTTCATCTGCGGCTGGTGACCGAAGCGGACCCGGCCACGGATCGCCGCGACCTGCACCATCCGCCCGAAGACATGCGCGAGCGGCAGGAACAGCAGGGTCGCCGCCTCGTCGCCCTTCTTGGAGTGGAACACCGGCTCCCAGCGGTCGATGACGGTGTCCGCCTCGTACATGAAGTTGCCGTGCGTGATCACACAGCCCTTCGGGCGGCCGGTGGTGCCCGAGGTGTAGATGATCGTCGCGACCGAGTCCGGGGTGACCGCCTGCCGGTGGCGGTGCACCACCTCGTCCTCGACGGGGGCGCCCGCGTCGTACAGCTCCTGCAGCGCGCCGGAGTCCAACTGCCACAGCCGGTGCAGCTGCGGCAGCCGGTCGATGACGGTGGCGATCGTCATCGCATGGTCCTCGTGCTCCACGATCGCGGCCGTGCACTCGGAGTCGTAGAGCGCCCAGAAGCACTGCTCGGCGGAGGAGGTCGGGTAGACCGGCACCACCTGCGCGCCGATCGTCCACAACGCGTAGTCGAACAGCGTCCACTCGTAGCGGGTGCGGGACATGATCGCGACCCGGTCGCCGAAACGGATGCCCTGGGCGAGCAGCCCCTTGGCCAGGGCAAGGACCTCGTCCCTGAACTCCGCGGACGTCACGTCCCGCCACTGCCCGCCCTCGTCCTTGCGACCGAGGGCGATGTGCACGGGATCGTTCTGGGCATGCTCGAAGACGACGTCGGCCAGTCCGCCCACCGGGGGTGCCAACGCCAACGGAGGGTTGGTGAACTCGCGCAAACCCCGCTCCCCGCTCTCCCTGGCGCTCAGTGACGCTCCGCACAGCGCCGTGAAAGCTACCCCACCGAGACATCCGACGGGAGAGGGGTCGAAGCCGAGCGGCGCTCATGTATGGCCTGGTCAGTACCGGAAAATGCGCTCACATGGGGAAGGGTCGGACAGAAAACTGACGGTTGAGTAAGCTTCGGAGCCGTAATCTCCACCGAATCTGTACGACCGACTACGGCTCGCGACCTCGGCGAAACGGTCATGCACGGGGCGCGGTCCTCTCCTCCTTCAGCGTGCCCGGTTCGGAATTTGTCACTCCTTGCCCAGCCGCCCGGTCCGTCCGCACCAGGACGATCACCAGCGCCGCCGCGGCGACTGCGACCGCCCCCATCACCAGATACGTCGTGTTCAGCCCCGAGGCGAACGCGGAGCGCAGCGCGTGCTCCCCGAACGTGCCGCGCAGGGCCGCCGCCCCGCCGCCCGCCAGCGTGTGCGCCGCGTCATGCGGCAGTGTGTCCCGCATCCCAGACGTCAGTAGGGTGCCGCAGACCGCGACCCCGAGCGCGTACCCGAGCTGCCGGAACGTGTTCACCGCCCCGCCCGCCATGCCAGACCGCTCCGCGGGCACCGCCGCGAGCGCGGCACCGGCGATCGCCGGCGCCACCAGACCGGTGCCCGCCCCGACCAGAACCAGCCCCGGGGCCAGGGCCGTCCAGGTCGAGCCCGCGCCGAGGACGGCCTGACAGTAGGAGCCGGTGCCGACGAGCAGCAGCCCGCCCCCGATGGTCGGCCGGGAGTGCTACGGCCGGTGAGTCCAACATCGTGGTGACGGCGGTGGTGAAGGACACGGCGGCGCTGTACGCCTACCTGAGCGGTCCGCTGGGCCGGCTGGAGGGCGTGCGCCATGTGGAGGCGACACCGTTTCTACGGCGGGTCAAGCAGCTCACATATCAACGTGCTCACAGGTGACCCACCCAGGGGGCGCGGGGAACTGCGCGACAAGCCACAGACGACCCGCACTGTCGATACGACCGTCACCGCCGATGCAACCGATCCCCACCCGCCAGAATCGCCGAGGCAAGCGCATCCGCCGCCCCTTGCGCTGCCGTCCGCCGCGGCCCGTGCACCAGCACGAAGTCCACCCGCCCCAACTCCGGCAGCCCGAACCGCTCGGGCACCCGCACCAGACCGGGCGGCACCAGGCCCCGGGAGTGCGCCATCGCCCCCAGCCCCGCACGAGCCGCCGCGATCAACCCGTTGAGACTCCCGCTCGTGCACACGATCCGCCACTCCCGCCCCTGCCGCTCCAGCGCCTCCAGAGCCAGCGCCCGGGTGATCCCCGGCGGCGGATAGACAATCAACGGCACCGGACGATCCGCCTCCAGACGGAGCCGCTCCGCCCCGATCCACACCAGCCGGTCGTGCCAGACCAGTTCTCCCCGGGGGTCCTCCGGTCGCCGCTTGGCCAGCACCAGATCCAGCTTTCCGGCGGCGAGCTGTTCGTGCAGCGTCCCGGACAGCTCGACGGTCAGTTCGAGGTCGACCTCGGGATGGTCGTACCGGAAACCCTCCAGGATCTCCGGCAGCCGGGTCAGCACGAAGTCCTCCGACGCCCCGAACCGCAGCCGCCCACGCACGCGCGTGCCCGTGAAGAACGCCGTCGCCTGGTCGTGCACCTCCAGGATCCGGCGCGCGAAGCCGAGCATCGCCTCGCCGTCCTCCGTCAGCTCCACGGAGTGGGTGTCCCGGCTGAACAGCTGCCGCCCGGCGGCGTCCTCCAGACGCCGTACGTGCTGGCTCACGGTCGACTGCCGCAGCCCCAGCCGGCGGGCGGCCTGCGTGAAGCTCAGCGTCTGCGCCACCGCCAGGAACGTACGCAACTGCGACGGGTCGTACATGAGCGCAAGGCTATCGCGGAACGTGATGACAGTCAGAGTGGTATGTGGGATTCCCGATCAAGGCGTGGAAGAGGACGATGGAGGGGGACCCCCCGTCCTGGGGTAGGCGACAGCCATGTCGTCGTATCCGCAGTCGGACACGAGCAAGTGGAGCACCGTGAAGCGCCTGAAGTGGCCTGCCTGGATGCCGGTCGACCCGTACATCCTGCTGTTGCTCGGCACGGTGGGCCTCGCGGCCCTCGTACCGGCACGCGGGACCACCGCGGACGTGGCCTCCGGAGCCTCCACGGCGGCGATCGCCTTCCTCTTCTTCCTGTACGGCGCCCGCCTGTCCACCCGTGAGGCGCTGGACGGCCTCAAGCACTGGCGGCTGCACGTCACGGTCCTCGCCTGTACGTTCGTGATCTTCCCGCTGCTGGGCCTGGCCGCCCGCGGACTCGTGCCGGTCTTCCTGACGGATCCGCTCTACCAGGGACTGCTCTTCCTCACCCTGGTCCCCTCCACCATCCAGTCCTCGATCGCCTTCACCTCGATCGCCCGCGGCAACGTGCCCGCCGCGATCTGCGCCGGCTCCTTCTCCTCCCTGGTCGGCATCGTCCTCACCCCGCTGCTCGCCGCCGCCCTGCTCGGCAACAGCGGCGGAGGGTTCTCGGCCGACTCGCTCCTGAAGATCGTGCTGCAGCTTCTCGTGCCGTTCCTGGCGGGCCAGTTGCTGCGCCGCTGGATCGGCGGCTTCGTCACCCGCCACAAGAAGGTCCTCGGCCTCGTCGACCGCGGCTCGATCCTGCTGGTCGTCTACACCGCGTTCAGCGAAGGCATGGTCCAGGGCATCTGGCACCAGGTGAGCCCGCTGCGCCTTGCCGGCCTGCTGGTCGTCGAGGCCGTCGTGCTGGCCGTGATGCTCGCCCTGACCTGGTACGGCGCCAAGGCGCTCCGCTTCGGCCGCGAGGACCGCATCGCCATCCAGTTCGCGGGCTCCAAGAAGTCCCTCGCCTCCGGACTCCCCATGGCCAGCGTCCTGTTCGGGGCGCACGCCTCGCTCGCCGTGCTGCCGCTGATGCTCTTCCACCAGATGCAGCTCATGGTCTGCGCGGTGATCGCGAAGCGCCGCGCGCACGACCCGGTCCCGGAAGAGATCAGCGCCCCGGAACGAGCCGCAGCGTCACGAACCGCGGTCGGTACAGCGACACGTTCCGGTTGAGCTGCGTCGAAGCGCCCGCCGTCTCCAGCCAGTTGACGTCGTAGCTGAGCACCAGCCGTCCGTCGTCGCCGAGTTCGGGATGCGCCTGGGGGTTGTAGGCGGCGACCTGGCCCTGGGGCAGGGGCGCGGTGAAGTCCTTCGCCGGGCCGTGCCAGGGCCCGGTGGGGGAGCAGGCCCAGTACGAGGTCACGGCCGCGAGTCCCTTCGCCCCCGCGGCCATGGTGAACAGCACGTACGTCCCGTCCCGGCGTACGACGGAGAAGGCGCTGCCCACCCCTGTGCGCCGCCCGTCCCCGAGCACCGGGCGCGGACGGGCACCGGTCGTCCACGCCGAGCCGTCCCAGTACTCCCAGGCGCCCGGCTCCGCGAGTCCGCCCTCCGGCACCCGGGCCACGTACGCCGACGAGGCGGACCGGGACGCGGCCTGGCCGTCGTCGCCCCCGAAGACGTACGTCCACTCGCCGTCCTCGACCAGCGTGGTCCCGAACAGCACCCGCCGGGACGGGTCCTGGACCCGTTGCTCGTCGAGAACCTTCGTGACCGACTCGACGCGCAGGTCGGGCAGGGAGAGCGTGGCGACCTCGGTCGCGGTGGGAACGCCGTAGATCCAGGGGTATTGCCCGGCCGTCCGCACCCACAGCAACACGCGTACGACCTGTTCGTCGGAGCCGGGGGAGCGGGGCTCGACGCGGGCCGCGACCGGCCAGCGCCACTGGTTCGGTGCCGGGTCGGGGAACAGCGGTGCGGGGAGGGTGGTCTCCAGGCGGCCGTCACGCATCAGCACCGCCGAGTTGCGCACCAGGGGTGCGGTGGTGTCACGCCAGGCGTACGACTCGCCGACCGGGTTGGGCGGGCCGTACACCTGGCCCAGGTAGGTGTCGGAGAACAGCCACAGCAGCCGTCCGTCCGGCAACCGCACCGAGTGCGTGCCGTCACCGCCGGTCCAGTCGTCGGCCCGGCCGGCGTCGTCGCCGTAGCGGGTGAACTCGGCGGTGAGCCGGTCGTCTTCGGCCCAGGACCCGACGGTCCGCGGTGCGCAGCCCCCGCCGTCCCTCTCTCCGCCGTCGGGCAGAACGGTCACCACAACGGCCGCGAGCACCAGCGTCAACAACAGGCCGACGCTGGTGCCGGTCCACTGGCGCGCTCGCGTGTCCTCGGGCACGGGTCGGGACGTTAGTGGGTGGGGAGCCGCGGGTCCATGGGGCGTGGGTGGGTGGAGTGCGTCGGGGGCACCAGGTACGGTCGGCCGCCGTCGGTGACGCGGCGGCTGCCGTCGACCGAGGTGGCATCCCTGGTGGCCTGGTCGGCGTCGGCTCTCGCGGCCCGCGGTTCGTGGCTGTCGGCGCCGGGCGTGGTGGCCCGAGCGCATGCCGGATGCGAAGTCGAGCGCTTGTCACGCGGCTGGGGTGGCTCGCCGCGCTCACGGAGCGTCCGGGGCGGTCCTGGCTCCGTGTACGGCGCTCGGTCGCCGTGCCGGGCGCATGTCGTGGCGGCGTGCTCGCCTCGCTCGCGGTACGTCGGTTGTTGTGATGGGGCCCGCGCAGATCCCCGTTGCGGCGCGGGTGTTCGGGGCGAAAGCGTGTTTGTGTTCCTCACGGAGCGTGTGGCGGACGGCGGCTTTTCGCGCTGTGGCCGGTAGTCGTCAGCTGGGCTTTCGGCGGTGCCGGTGGAACAGCAGGGCCGGAAGTGCGGCGGCGGGGCCCGGAATGGGGGCCGGGGACGTCGTTCCCGTTCTGCGGCAGATCAGGGCGTCCGGGTCGTCGGCGGGAGCCTGCAGGGTGTAGCCCTGCGGGCAGGTGGGGCCGGGGTCGCCCTTCGGGCCGGGGTCGCCCTTGGGGCCCTGGGCGCCCTGGACTCCCTCGTTGCCCGAGGGGCCCGCGGGGCCGTTCGAACCCGCCGAGCCGTCCGATCCTGCTGGTCCCGGGTCGCCGGCCGGTCCGGAGGGGCCGGGGGATCCCTCGGGGCCCGCCGGACCCTCCCGTCCCTCGGGTCCCGTCGGCCCCGGCGGTCCGGAGGGACCGGGCGGCCCTTCCGAGCCGTTGACGCCGTTCGCGCCGGCCGAGCCCTTCGCGCCGGGCACCCCGCCCGCTCCGGTCGCCCCCCGCTCTCCCTTCTCACCGCGTTCCCCGGGCAGCGACGTGGGCACCCGGACGCGGTCGAGGAGGTTGTCCACCGCCTCGGAGGGGTCCGGCGCCGCCGGAGTGCCGCCCTGCGCCTCGACCTGCGCGCGCAGATCCCGGACGTCCTGCGCCAGCGTGGAGAGCGCCTTGCCGCGCCGGTCGGCCTCGGTGCGCATCTGGTCGGCACGATCGTCCCCGGCGTCGATCCGCGCCCACAGGATCACCGCCACGCCCGAGAGCGCGATCAGCACGCAGACGAGGAAGACACTGCGCCACCGCGGCGCCAGCAACCGCTCGAAGCGGGATGTCACGACGCACCTCCCAGCCGGTGGTTGTCGAGCCGCAGCCGCGCGATCTCGGACTGGTCCGCGGCACGCAACGTGGACAACTCGCCGATTCGGGTGTCCCGTTCGGCGACCTGACGTTCCAGACGATCACGCTCCGACTGGAGCTTCTCGGTCAGTCCGGCGTATCCGTTCACGGCGTTCTCCCCCCGTTTGCCCAAGTACGCCACCACGGCCGCGCCGAGTACGCCGACGCAGGCGAGTAACGAGCCGAGCAGGGTGGTCCCGGCATCCAAGTGACTGCCTCCTACTGGCCGACGGGCCGTACCTCGCGCGGCCCACTGCACGGCCGGACCAACGAGCCAGGGGTGCGTCGGGATGTGCGGCCGACCCTGCCTACCCCAGATGGGTGTTGACGGAGCGCCAGAGCTGACGCCCGGTCGGGGCGGGGTCTCAGGGTCGCAGCACGACCTTCCCGAGGTTGCTCCGCGACTCGATCACGTCATGCGCCTTCGCCGCATCCGCCAGAGCGAACTCCCCGTGCACCACAGGCCGGAGAGAGCCGTCCGTGAACATCCGCCACAGCTCCCGTCGCCACCGCTCGTACAACTCCGGCCGCTCCCGGGCGATCCGCGCCATCTGAAACCCCGTCACGGACTTGGCGCCGACGAGGAGGTCGTACGCCCGGATCGTCCCGCCGCCCGAGCTGTACGCCACGAGCCGCCCGCCCGGGACGAGTGCGGCGACCGAGGGAGTGAGCAGCTCGCCGCCGACCGCGTCGAGGGCGTAGTCGACGGGGTCCCCCCAACTGCCGTCCGTGTACAGGGCGATGGTGTCGGCGCCGAGCGAGCGCACGAAGTCCGCCTTGGCCGCGTCGGAGACCGCGCCCACCACCCGGGACGCGCCCCGGGCCCGCGCCAGCTGCACGGCGAGGTGGCCGACCCCGCTCGCCGCCGCCGTGACCAGCGCTGTCTCCCCCGGTTCGGGGCGCGCCGCTTCCAGCGCACCGAGCGCGACCAGTCCGCTGCGGACCAGTGCGACCGCGTCAACGGCCGACGCGCATTCGGGCACGGGGGAGGCCATGGCCTCGTGCAGCAGCGCGAAGTCGGCGTAACCATGGCCGAAGCACAGGCCCGTGACCCGCTCGCCCGGACGGAAGCGGCTGACTCCGACACCGACGGACACCACCTCACCGGCGAGTTCTCCCCCGAGCGGCACGGGTTCCGCGGACTCGGTGACCTTGCGGACGACAGGAAGGGTCACGCCGACCGCTTCGCAGCGCACGAGGAGCTCGCCCGGACCCGGTTCGGGAACCGGCGCCTGCTCCAGGAACAGTGGTCCACCCATGGACTCGTAACGGACACGACGCATCGGCCCGACCTCCCGAAAACTCGTTGGACTTCCCAACGGTAGGTCGTAGATCGTTGGGAAGTCCAACGAATAGCCGCTAGGCTGACCGCATGCCCGACGCGCCCCTCCCCGCGATCCGCTCCCTCCCCAGCTGGCTTCTCGGCCGCGCCGCCGCCCGCGGCCGTGCCCTGGTGGCCGAGGCGCTGGCTGCGGAGGGTGTGAAGATGTGGCACCACGTGGTGCTGTCCGCCGTCCGCGACCTTGCCCCCGTCGCCCAGGCCGACCTCGGCCGGAGCGTGCACCTCGACCCCAAGGACCTGGTCGGCATCCTCAACGACCTGCAGTCCGCGGACCTCGTCCTGCGCGAACCCGACCCCAGGGACCGCCGCAAGAACGCGGTGTCCCTCACCGGCGAGGGAGCGCGACTGCTGAAGCGCTGCGAAAGAGCGGCCCAGGTGGCCAACGCCGAACTCCTGGCCCCGCTCTCGGCAGCCGAACGCGCCCAGTTCATGGGCCTGTTGATCCGGATCTCCGGTACGGAGGGCTGATGACGGATAACGTTCCGTCATGACCGCACCCCTCGCGCTCGATCCCACCCGCAGCGCCCTCGTACTCGTCGATCTGATGGACCGGATCGTCGCGCTGCCCCTGGAACCCCGCAAAGGCACCGAAGTCCTCGCCGCATCCGAGAAACTGGCCACCGCCTTCCGCTCGGCCGGCGCGCCCGTCGTGCTCGTGCGCGTCGAACGGCCCGGCGTCACCGACCAGCCGCCCGGCAGCGGGCTCGTGGCCGGGCTCGCCCGGGACGGCGACGTCGAGATCGTGAAGCGGACCATCGGCGCCTTCCAGGGCACCGACCTGGACCCGCGGCTACGTGAACGCGGCGTCACCGCGCTGGTGTTCGGCGGGATCGCCACCAACCTCGGCGTCGAGTCCACTGCCCGCGCCGCAGGCGACCTCGGCTACGACCTCGTCTTCGTCGAGGACGCCATGGCCGCTCTCACCATCGCCGAACACGAGGCCTCGACGCGGCTCGACTTTCCGCGCCTCGGCACGGTGGTGACGGTGGATCAGGTGCGCTTCACGAGCGGCTGAGCCGGAGCCTCCAGGGCGATACGGTCCTCCCCCGCGTACACGTTCATGGAGTGGCCGCGTAGGAAGCCGACCAGGGTGAGGCCGGTTTCGGCGGCGAGGTCGACGGCCAGGGAGGAGGGTGCGGATACGGCTGCCAGTATCGGAATCCCGGCCATGACGGCTTTCT
>NZ_JBJDQL010000036.1:0-6312 GCF_044903305.1 Streptomyces sp. NPDC019531
ACAAGGACGCCGAGGCCCCGATCTTCGACCTGGCCGACTACGGCGTCGTCGGCGACCTCTTCGACGTCGTCCCCGCCCTCACCGAGGAGATCAACGCCCGCAAGGGCTGATCCCGCTCCGGGCGTACGAGGCCCCCGCGACCGCTGATGCGGTCGCGGGGGCCTCGGCTCATCCCAGGGTCACCGTGGCCTGCACCGGCAGGTGGTCGCTGGGAAACTGTCCGTTCAGGGCGAAGGTGTTGATGGCGGCCCGGTGGACGGTGACACCGGGTGTGGTGAGGATCCAGTCGATGCGCTCGCCGTCGGGCGTCAGGGGCTTGTAACCGTGGAAGGTGGCGTACAGCTTGCTTCGCTCGGCGGCCGCGTCCCAGGTGTCGACGAGTCCGGTGGCGAGCAGGGTGTCGTACGCCTGGTTGTTGTGAGCGGCGGCGTTGAAGTCGCCGGTCACCACGACTGGTAGCGAGCGGTCGAGCTCGGCGATCTTCTGGCCGAGGAAGAGTGCGGAACGTTCGCGCGCGTACTGGCCCACGTGGTCGAAGTGGGTGTTGAGGACGTAGAACTCGCGATGGTCGGCGGTCCGGTCGCGGAAGCGGACCCAGGTGAGGATCCGGGGGAGCGCGGCGCCCCAGGTGTTGGAGCCGATGACCTCGGGCGTGTCGGAGAGCCAGTGCGTGTCGTGCTCGACGGGGACCAGGCGCCGGGTGTCGTAGAAGACCGCCGTGGACTCGTCGTGGCTGCCGCCCTCGCGTCCGGTGCCGATCCAGTCGTAGTGCGGTCCGAGGTCGGCGTGGATGTCGAGCAGTTGCTGGTAGAGGCCTTCCTGGGTGCCGATCAGGGTGGGGGCCTCCTGACGTAACAGTCGGCGCATCACCGGGCGGCGGGTGGCCCAGCTGTTGGGTTCGGAGGTGCTGGCGAAGCGCAGATTGAACGTCATGACATCGAGTCGGCGGTTGGTCGGTTTGGCGGCCGAAGCGGGCAGCGTGCCCATCAGTGGCACGGTGATCGCGGCGGCCACCGCGGTTCTGAGGCCCATACGACGCGTCATTCTGTGGGTGTCCGGCATGTGAGTTCCCTCCCGACGGACCAGGATGAATGTTCGATCCGGAGTGTGGAAGACGGCGTACAGGTTCTCGGCATTCCGGATGAACGCGGTGGCTCATGCTGTGGACGGGGTGTTGACCGTCGGGAAGCTTCACGGATAACTTCGCTCTACGGATTGTTGATTCCGTAGAGCGGAAAACAGGAGGGTACGGATGGGTCAGGGCCAGCAGGAGCAGGTGGCGACGAGCCTCGCGGGCGCCGTCAGCGAGGAGATCAGCGCCTCCCTCGCGCCGGTCGACGCCGAACTGGAGCGCCGCTACCCCGGAGACCCCGGCACCCGCCAGCCCGTCCACACCGTCTATGTCCCCGGTGACGTCTTCGCCGCCGACACCATCCGCTCCTGGGGCGACCAGGCCCTCGCCGCCCTCGACGAACACGCCCCGGACGCCAAGTCCTTCGCCGCGGTCCTCGGGCTGTCCGACGAACTCGCCGAGCCCGTCCACGCGCGCGTGCGCGCCAAGTTGGAGCATGAGCCGATTGAAGACCTGCGCGTGGACTTCGAGGA
Organism: Streptomyces sp. NPDC019531; assembly: GCF_044903305.1. Lineage (NCBI taxonomy): Bacteria > Bacillati > Actinomycetota > Actinomycetes > Kitasatosporales > Streptomycetaceae > Streptomyces > Streptomyces sp. NPDC019531. The sequence continues at coordinate 1,606 of NZ_JBJDQL010000036.1, forward strand.
CGGCTACGGCACGCGGCCGGACGCCGAGGAGGACGCGACGGCTGCCCGCGCGGCCCGGCTGATCGCCGAGGCGTACCGGAACGGCACGGCGGCGCCGTACATGGGCATCCGCATGAAGTGCATGGAGGCGGCCGTCCGGGACCGGGGCATCCGAACCCTCGACGTCTTCCTCACCGGTCTGATGGCGGCGGGCGGCCTGCCCGAGGGACTGGTGCTGACCCTGCCGAAGGTGACGTACGCCGAACAGGTCACCGCGTTCGTACGGCTCCTGGAGGCTTTCGAGAAGGCGCACGGACTGGACTCGGGGCGACTCGGCTTCGAGATCCAGATCGAGACCAGCCAGTCCATCCTCGCCACCGACGGCACCGCCACCGTCGCCCGTATGATCCAGGCCGCCGAAGGCCGCGCCACCGGACTGCACTACGGCACCTTCGACTACAGCGCCTGTCTCGGCGTCTCCGCCGCCCACCAGGCCAGCGACCATCCCGCCGCCGACCACGCCAAGGCGATCATGCAGGTCGCGGCCGCGGGCACCGGCGTACGGGTGTCGGACGGCTCCACGAACGTCCTGCCGGTCGGTCCGACGGCGAAGGTCCACGACGCCTGGCGGCTGCACTACGGCCTGACCCGCCGGGCGCTGGCCCGCGCCTACTACCAGGGCTGGGACATGCACCCCGCCCACATCCCGACCCGGTACGCGGCCGTGTTCGCCTTCTACCGCGAGGGCTTCGAGCAGGCCGCCGCCCGCCTCGCCCGGTACGTGGGAAGGGTCGGCGGGGACGTCATGGACGAGCCCGCCACCGCCAAGGCGCTCAGCGGCTATCTGCTGCGCGGCCTCGACTGCGGCGCCCTGGACATCGCCGAGGTGGCCCGGCTGACCGGTCTGACCCGGGTCGACCTGGAAGGTTACGCGGCACCGCGGCGCGGCGACCTGACCGTCTCCACGAAGCGGTCGGAGAAGTAGCGGCCCTGTCACAGTCGCAACCGGCAGCTGGAATAGTCACCCCTGCGCCGTAATCTGTACCGCACATATTGACGGGTCACAGGAACGGGGCAGCGGTGTCTTCGGGGGAGACCAAGGGAAAGGGCCAGGACGAGACCGGTCTGCTGCTGGCCGGGCGTTATCGCGTGGTGGCCCAGCTCGGGCGCGGCGGCATGGGTGTGGTCTGGCGGGCCGTCGACGAGGTCCTCGGCCGCGAGGTGGCGGTCAAGGAACTGCGCACCTACACCGACGCCGACGGCCCCGAACTCGCCGATTTGCGGCTGCGGATGCAGCGCGAGGCGCGTGCGGCGGCCCGGGTCCGGCATCCCGGTGTCGTCGCCGTCCATGACGTGGGCGAGGTCGACGGACGCCCGCTGATCGTCATGGAGCTGGTCGACGGCCCGTCCCTCGACCAGGTGCTGCGCAAGCGCGGTCCCCTCGACCCGCGTGAGGCGGCCGGGATCGGCGCCAAGGTCATGGACGCACTGGCCGCCGCCCATGAGGCCGGGGTGCTGCACCGGGACGTCAAGCCCGGCAACATCCTGCTCGACCGCTCGGGCCGTGTCCTGCTCACCGACTTCGGCATCGCCACGATGGAGGACCCGGGCGACGGTGCGGCCACCCAGCTCACCCGCACCGGTCATCTCGTCGGCTCCCTGGACTACATGGCGCCCGAGCGGGCCCAGGGCTCCGATCCGGGGCCGGCCTCCGATGTGTGGGCCCTGGGCGCGACGCTGTACGCGGCCGTCGAAGGTGCCTCTCCGTTCCGTCGTACGTCGACGTTCGCCACGCTCACCGCGATCGTGGGCGAGCCTCTCCCTGAGCCCCACCGTGCCGGGGCCCTGGGCCCTGTCCTCCAGCGCCTGCTGGACAAGCGTCCGGAGGCCCGCCCGGGCGCCCAGGAGGCACGCGAGCTGCTGCAGGCGGTGGCGGACGGGGCAGGGACGGACAGTGCCACGACGACTTTGCGGGGTACGGCCGCTTGGGCGGGGGAGGCGGAGTCGGATCCGGGGGGCCCGGGGTTGCCGTCGAGTTTCCTGACGGCGGGTTCGGCGGTGGGGGGTTCGGCGGTGGCGGGGGCCGCGCAGGGAGCCTCGTCGCAGGCGCCGGCGGGGGCCGGGGCGGCACCCGCACCGGGTTTCGGTGAGCCGGACGCGGCGGGACCGGCGGCGGGGCCTGGGGTGACGGCGGCACCCGGTTCCGGGGCCGGGCAACCGGTCGGGCCGACCGCGGTGCACGGACATGGGGGCGCGCAGCCGGTGGGGCACGCGGCCGCGTCAGGGTCTGGGGCTCCCGGGCAGGGTGTGCCGGGTACTCAGGGCTTCGGCGTCTCCGGGCAGCCCGTGGCGGGGCCCCAGTCGGTGGCGGAGCCCGGCGGTGGACCTGGCCAGTACGGGCCCCGGCAGTCTGGTGCCGTTCAGCCCGGCGCGAGTGCTCCGGGGCAGGCCGGACCACCGACGCGGGGCTTCGGGATGACTGGCGCCGAAGGCGGTGTTCCGGGGCAGGCCGGGGCACCCGCGCACGGCACTGGGCCCCATGCCTCCCACGACCAGCCCCCGACGAGCCCCATGGACGGCTCGCGCCCGCCCCGCCACAAGCGACGCGCCCTGCTGGCCGCCGTAGCGGTCACCGTCGTGCTCGCCGTGGCCGGAACGACCGCCGCGCTGCTCAACGACTTGGGTGACGCCGAAGCCGACGGTCGACGGGCCGCGTCCGGTACGGGTGCGACGGCCTCCTCCCCGGCCTCCGCCCGCCCCGACGCCGACCGCTCCGGCAGCCCCGAGTCGACGGCCGAGGGCGACAGGAAGACCCCGAGCGCGAAGGAGCCGTCCGGCGCGGACGACGGCTCCGAACCCACGGACCGGGCCTCCTCGACCTCCACGGCGAACTCCTCGGGTGACGACGACTCGGACGGCAGCGACTCCGGGGCCGGCGCCCCGGCCGACGGAGGCAGTTCCAGCGCACCGGCCCCGGCGTGCACTGCCCTCGGCGGCGGCAAGTACAACTGCACGGTCTGGAAGACCGCCACGTCGTACACCGCCTCCGGCGCCGAGGCCGGCGTCCTCAACGCGGGCACCAACTACTTCTACTGCCAGTCGAACCTGGGGCGCCGCGAGACGTCCGGCCAGTGGACCAACGTCTGGTGGGCGAAGACCGACGACGACAGCGGCAACACCAACGTCTATGTCAGCGACGTCTACATCAAGGGCGGTGCCAACGACGAGCCGGTGCCGGGGCTTCCGGTCTGCTGAACCGTCACGTACCGCTCCAGGCCGGACGCCGTCACCCGCTTCTCGTCGGCGAACAGCTTCGTCCCCGCCTCGCACAGGCGCCGGTCGGCCCGGGCCCGCGCCACGAACTCCTCCGGGGTGACACCGAACAGCTCCCTCAACCGGCGCGATCCCACGAGGAGTTCGGTCAGCAGCTCACGTTGGCCGGGGTGGGTGCGCGCAGCGCCGGTGCCGTCGTGCAGAACGCCGTGGCGGTTGACGTACGAGTGGACGCCGGGCAGCGTCGTGCCGTCCGGCAGCTCGACCCGCACCTCGGGCGCGGGCAGCCAGGCGCGGCCGTAGTTGCCGTTCGGCAGCGGCACGCCCTCGCTTGCGTCGATCACGCTGAGCTGCTCGGCGTCCAGCCAGATGACGAACAACTCCCTTACGGTGTGCGGCGCGTCGAAGGGGGACGCGGACACGTATCCCATACGGCTCACATGTGCGGAGACACCGATGTCCACGCCGGTCACCCGTGCCCGCACCATGGGGATCGGCGAGGTGATGGCGAACTCGGCCATCTTGTGCCGCAGTTGGCCGGGGCTGGCGTTGGAACCGACCGCGAGGACGGGAGTGCGGTCCTCGTACATCAGTCGGTCGAGGGGCAGCAGCCGGCCGCCGTCGAGGAGCACGGAGTCCTGCGGCCAGGCGCCCGGGTAGAGCAGCGGGCGATCACGGGGCACGTCGGCCAGCCCGAGCGCCTCCAGTGTGGAACCGGTGGAGGTATCCGCTGCCTCCGCCATGGGACCGCTCGGCCAGTCAACTGCCCCCAGAACGGCATCAGTTGCACGGCCCGGCGGCTTCGGCGCGGGCCCAACCGGAGCGCCGGCCGCGTCCGGCCCGGCTACGGCCGGAATCTCCGGAGCCCCAAGAGCGCCACCGGCCACAGCGGTTGGCTGGGCCTGTTCCGGCGCTTGGTTTTCGTCGGTGGTCACCTGGACCCGTTCCGGTGCCTGGCTTCTGTCGGCGGCTGGCCGCGTCCATTCCCGTGCCCGATGCCGATCGCCGGTCGGCCTGGCCTGTTCCGGTGTTTGGCTCATGTCGGTGGTCACCTGGGCCTGTTCCGGCGCCTGGCTTCTGTCGGCGGTCGGTCGGGCCCATTTCCGTGCCGGGCCTCGGTCGCCGACCGGCTGTACCCCTTCGGGCGCCTGGCTTCTGTCGGCGGTCGGCTGCGTCCATTCCCGTGCCAGGCCTCGGTCCCCGACCGGCTGTACCTCTTCCGGCGCGTGGCTTCTGTCGGCGGTCGGCTGGGCCGATTTTCGTGCTCGACCTCGGTCGCCGACCGGCCGTACTCCTCCCGGCGCGTGGCTTCCGTCGCCGGTCGGTCGGGCCCATTCCCGCGCTCGACCCCCGTCACCGACCCGCTCCACCCCCCCCGGTACCCGGGCCCCCCCCCCCCCCCCCCCCCCCCCCCCCCCCCCCCCGGGGGGGGGGGGGGCCGGGGGCGCCCCGAGG
>NZ_JBJDQL010000036.1:6322-101086 GCF_044903305.1 Streptomyces sp. NPDC019531
CCCGCCAGGCCCCCGTGCCTCCGGTGCGGTATGGGTCTCGGTCGTCGCCATCTGTTCACTCCGCCGGCGGCAGCTCGCCCGAGCCGCGGGTGATCAACCGCGTCGGCAGTTCGATCCGCTCCGGTGTCAGCAGCGTGCCGTCCAGCTGACGGAAGAGCCGTTCCGCGGCCGTGCGGCCGAGGGTCGCCGCGTCCTGGGCGACGACGGTGACGCCCGGTTGCAGCAGGTCCGCGAGTTCGATGTCGTCGAAGCCCACGAAGGCGACCCGGCGGGAGTGTTCGGCGAGGACACGGATCACGGTGACCGTCACCCTGTTGTTGCCCGCGAAGATCGCGGTGACGGGGGAGGGGCCGGAGAGCATCTCCTCGGCCGCCCGCCGCACCCGCTCCGGGTCGGTGACGCCCAGCGAGGTCCAGGCGTCCGCCACCTCTATGCCGGCGTCCTCCATGGCGGCCCGGTACCCGCGCAGCCGCTCGGCGGCCGTGTGGATACGGGGCATGTCGCCGATGAAGCCGATCCGCCGGTGTCCGTGGGCGATCAGGTGGGCCACCCCGTCGCGGGCGCCGCCGAAGTTGTCGGACAGGACGACGTCCGCGTCGATCCGGCCCGCCGGACGGTCCACGAACACCGTGGCGACGCCCGCCTTCAGCTCGGGCTCCAGATAACGGTGGTCGTCACCGGCCGGGATGACCACCAGCCCGTCCACGCGCCGGGCGCACAGCGCCAGCACCAGTTCCTGCTCCCGCTCCGGGTCCTCCGCGCTGGAACCGTTGATGAGCAGGGCGCCGTTGGCCCGGGCGATCTCCTCCACCGCGCGGCTGAGCGGGCCGTAGAACGGGTCGGCGAGGTCCTCCAGGACCAGGCCGATGCTGGCCGTACGGCCCTTGCGCAGCACGCGCGCGCTGTCGTTTCGGCGGAAGCCGAGCGCGTCGATGGCCTCCCGGACCCGGTGCTCCGTCTCGGGCGTGACCCCCGCTTCGCCGTTGACCACCCGCGAGACCGTCTTGAGTCCTACACCGGCCCGTGCGGCCACGTCCTTCATGGTCGGGCGATTGCCGTATCGGGTCGCGGAGAGACGGTCTGCTCGGCTGTGGGTGTCGGGCACGATACGGCGTCCTGTCCTGTCGTCGACGGGGATGCGACGGTCCATGATTTGTATGAGGATGTGGCGTCGAGCATAGAGCCTGGACAACGTTGTCAGATGAGGGAGACACTGTCCACCGCAATCCGTCGGCCTGCGCCCCCACCGCGAGACCGGCCTGTCCATTTCTCAAGGTTGACCGGGAGAACTGACACTGATGCACACCGACCTCGTGGCTGCGCTCGACATCGGCGGCACCAAGATCGCCGGGGCGCTGGTGGACGGCCACGGCCGGATCCTGCTCCGCGCGCAGCGCGCCACGCCCGCGCAGGAGGACGGCGAGAGTGTGATGCGCGCCGTCGAGGAGACCCTCGGCGAGCTCACCGACTCGCCGCTGTGGGGGCGTACCACCGCCCTCGGTATCGGCAGCGCGGGCCCGGTGGACGCCTCCACAGGCACCGTGAGCCCGGTGAACGTACCCGGATGGCGCGACTATCCGCTGGTCCGGCGGGTCCGGGAGGCGGCCGGCGGGCTCCCCGTCGAGCTGATCGGCGACGGTGTGGCCATCACGGCCGCGGAACACTGGCAGGGTGCCGCACGCGGGCACGACAACGCGCTGTGCATGGTCGTGTCGACCGGTGTCGGAGGCGGCCTGGTGCTCAACGGTCAGCTGCACGCCGGGCCCACCGGCAACGCCGGTCACATCGGACACATCAGCGTCGACCTCGACGGCGACCCCTGTCCGTGCGGTGCGCGTGGCTGTGTGGAGCGCATAGCCAGTGGCCCCAACATCGCCCGGCGCGCGCTGGAGAACGGCTGGCGGCCCGGACCGGACGGTGACACCTCCGCCGCCGCGGTGGCCCACGCGGCCCGGGGCGGCGACCCGGTCGCCGTGGCCTCCTTCGAGCGGGCGGCGCAGGCGCTGGCCGCCGGTATCGCCGCCACCGCGACCCTGGTCGAGATCGACATCGCCGTCATCGGAGGTGGGGTGGGCAAGGCGGGCGACGTCCTCTTCGAACCGCTGCGCAAGGCGCTCGGCGACTACGCGACCCTCTCCTTCGTCCAGCGCCTGACGATCGTGCCCGCGCAGATGGGCACCGACGCGGGGCTGGTCGGAGCGGCCGCGGCGGCGCTCGCACGGCAGGGGGACACGGCCGCGGCGGTCTGACGGCCAGAGTGCCAGGCCGACGGGTCGGGAGAAACGTTCACTTGGCGACCGGGTCCTCCCGCGGCCCCGGTCGCCAAGTCCGTACGGCCGCTCTCAGCAGCTCAACCGCGCGTCCGCCCAGTCCGCGTGGTCCGAGTCGATGCCGTCCCCGCCGTCGGTGACGACGAGCCGGACGACCTGGGCGCCGGTGACGTCGGCGGTGAGCGGCTGGGCCGGCATGGCGTTGGTGAGGACGCCCGTGGACGCCACCTTGGCGCCGTCCGCCCAGATCTCGAAGGCCACGGTGCCGTTCGCGCCCTTCTCGTCGTCGACGCCGACATCCGCGGTGACCGTCTCGCACGCCGCGCCCGTGTAGTACTCGACGGCGCTCTCCGCGTGCACACCGAGCCCCTTGGCGTACACGACCCCGCCGACAGTGATCGGATGACCGTCCCCCGCGGCGTCCTCGCCGTTGCTGGTGTTGCGCTCGACGGGGCCGTAGCCGTTGGCGGCCGACAGCCACGGAAGGTCACCGAGACCGGAGGTGCCCGAGGGTGGCGGCACCACCACGCTCACGGTGAACGGCAGCGTGTTCTCGACACGGGCACCGGCCGGTGAGCGGTAACTCGCCTTGAGCGTCAGGTCGTACGACCCCGGCGGCGTCCCTTGTGGAGCGGTGACCGACCACTTGGTGTGCAGCGAGCGGCCGGTGGACAGGGTCGCGGTGGACGTTGGCGAAGTCGCCTTCACGGCCCAGCCCTCGGGGCCGGACAGCCGTACGGAGACATGCTTGGCCGGTGTGCGCCCGAGGTCGGTGACGGTGGTGGTCAGCTTGGCCGGCGTGCCGGTCTCGGCCAACCGGCTTCCGACCAGGCCGAGTTCGACGGCGGGCGGGTGCTGGTGCCACCTGCGGTCCGTGGAGACCCGTACGAGAACCGTGCCGTGCGCCGGGACGGTCGCCGAGATCGTGCCCGCGGTGTTGTAGCTCTCGTGCTTCCACAGGTCGCGCAGGGTGTACGCGTCGGCGTCGGGCAGGCCGACCGCCCCGGCGGTCGTGGTGATCCCCTGCGGGCTGCTGGTCTCGTTGAACAGCGCCACCGCGCGGCTGCCGTCCTTCATCTCCTTGGCGACGACCCAGCGTCCGCCCTCGGACGAGAGCACCGTGCCCTGTGTGCCCAGCGGGTCCTGGTCGACCGCGATGACCTCCTTGTTGCCGATGATCTCGAAGGTCTCGTCGGAGGCCGTGCGCAGGTCACTGCCGATGAGCAGGGGTGCGGCCATCACCGACCACATCGAGAAGTGCGAGCGGTACTCGGTGTCCGTCATGCCGCCGTTGCCGACCTCCAGCATGTCGGGGTCGTTCCAGTGTCCGGGGCCTGCGTGGGGCGCCAGCGGCAGGTTCTGCTTGAGGATCGACAGCATCGAGCCCCAGGTGTCGCTGATGTCGCCGGTGGTGCGCCACAGGTGTCCGACGTCCGCCGCCCATTCCCAGGGCTTGTTCTCGCCCCATTCGCAGATGCTGTAGACGATGGGCCGGCCGGTCGCCTTCAGGGCGTCGCGCATGGTCGTGTAGCGCAACTTGGCGTCCACGCCCTGGTTGTTGCAGTTGTCGTACTTGAGGTAGTCGACGCCCCAGTCGGCGAACTGCTGCGCGTCGCTGTACTCGTGGCCCAGCGCGCCCGGGAAACCGGCGGGGTTGCAGGTCTTGGTGCCGGCGCTGGTGTAGATGCCGAGCTTGAGGCCCTTGGAATGCACGTAGTCGGCGACGGCCTTGATCCCGTTCGGAAAGCGGGCCGGGTCCGGGACGAGCTTGCCGTCGGCGTCGCGGCTCGGCAGGGCCCAGCAGTCGTCGAGGTTGACGTACTGGTATCCGGCCGCCTTGAGACCCTTGTCGACGAAGAGGTCCGCGATCCCCTTGACCATGGACTCGTCGAACTCGGCCCGGCAGTGGGTGGAGTTCCAGTTGTTGAAGCCCATGGGCGGGGTGAGGGCGAGGCCGTCGGCCAGGGCGGGGGACGAGGGTCTCGCCTCGTCCGCGACGGCGGTGGGAGCCGCTCCGGGCACCGCGAACAACAGCACGGTGAGCGCTGTGACCATCCTTCGGCGGGTCGTGCGCGTGGGAAGGTGACGCATCGTTACGTTCCTCCGAACCGGCGGAAGGTGGGATGACTGCATGTACGCGTCATCCTGTGAGTGATTACGGTAGAACCTGTTCGACTTCGTTGGAAGAGAGCTGCACGGATGGTGACACCGTGACCCATCGCGTGCGGCGACGTTGATCAGGCCATGAAGAAGCGCAGCATGCTCGCCATCGCCTCCCTCGCCACCGGATTCGTCGTCGCGGCGGTCACGCCCTCGCACTCCCTGGACCTGAACAAGGACCTCAACCACATCACTGTCGACGACACCCTGAGCACCCTCGGCCACACGGTCTCCAGCGACAGCCTGGACGGCCTCGACGAGAGCGCCCTGGGGCAGAACGGCTGACGAGGTCCGCCGCACGGACCGCGGCGCCGGTGCCCCTTGGACGTGGGGGTTCCGGCGCCACCTTCGTGTGCCCTCAGCTGCGGCTGGTTTCCGTGGCAGGGTGGAACGGGCAAGCCTCAGGGGGCCAAACAGAAGAGGGGGAGTCCGTGATCGTCTGGATCAACGGCGCGTTCGGTGCGGGGAAGACCACCACCGCACGGGAACTGATCGAACTGATCCCGAACAGCACGCTCTTCGACCCCGAGGACATCGGCGCGGCGGTCGTACGTCTGCTGCCGCCCAAGCACCTCGCCGAGGTCGGCGACTTCCAGGACCTGCCGATCTGGCGACGTTTGGTGATCGACACGGCGGCCGCGATGCTCGCCGAGCTCGGCGGGACCCTCGTGGTCCCCATGACCCTGCTGCGCCAGGAGTACCGCGACGAGATCTTCGGCGGCCTCGCCGCCCGCAGGATCAGTGTCCGGCACCTGCTCCTCGCTCCGGCGGAAACGATCCTGCGTGAGCGAATAGCCGGGCGGGAGACCCCGCCGACCCTGCCGCTCGGCCAGTCGGGACAGGGGTCGGGGCACTGGGCGTACGACCGCATCGAGCCCTACCGGGCCGCCCTCGCCTCCTGGCTCGTCGCCGACGCCCATCTGATCGACACCAGTGCGCTCACCCCGTTCGAGACGGCTGCCCGTATCGCCGAAGACCTCGGCACCGGGACCGTACCCGTGTGCGACATCGTGCAGACCCCCGAGCCCACCGCCGAGACCGTGGCCGCGGGGGTCCTCCTGTTCGACGAGCGGGACCGCGTACTGCTCGTCGACCCCACCTACAAGGCCGGCTGGGAGTTCCCCGGCGGTGTCGTCGAACCGGGCGAGGCGCCCGCGCAGGCCGGCGTGCGCGAGGTCGCCGAGGAGACCGGCATTCACCTCGACGGCGTACCCCGGCTCCTCGTCGTCGACTGGGAGCCGCCCGTGCCTCCTGGATACGGCGGACTGCGCCTGCTCTTCGACGGCGGCCGGCTCGATTCCACGGTGGCACGACGGGTACTGCTGCCCGGACCCGAGCTGCGCGGCTGGTGCTTCGCCAGCGAGGCGGAGGCCGCGGAGCTGCTGCCGCCGGTGCGCTACGAGCGGCTGAAGTGGGCGCTACGGGCCCGGGAGCGCGGAGCGGCGCTGTACCTGGAAGCCGGGATTCCGATCGGCTGACCGTCTGGACGAGGCCCCGCCGGCCCGAAGCGGTGCCGGCGGGGCCTCGTCATGTTCGAGGCGATGTTCGGGGCAGGCAAGCGGAGGACGAGAACCCGCCAAGGGAATCGTCGCGATATCTCCATGTCAGAGCTAACGAAATGTCCCGCCCTCGTCAACTCTTGGCAACGAGCGCAAACAATCCCCTTTCCGGTCATTTTCTGTCTTGACCGGCCTCTCGGCGGGTTGCGACAGTCCGCTCAGCCTCACGGCGCCGACAACGGCCGGCGACCGACGTCATGCCCCCAGGGAACAGCCTCATGTCGAGACCCTGTCCGCCGGCGACGGCGAAAACTCAGCGCCAGCCCCAGCACATACCCGGGACGTCCGCACGATGACGACGCAACAGCAGCCGATGCGCGCCGCCACCGGCACCACGCAGGCGGTCGGTGAACCGTCGCCGGACCCGCGCGGCGACGGCACGGTCATCACCGGGCGTTCGCCCGCCCGTATGGCCTGGCGGCGCATCAAGCGGGACAAGGTCACCCTGGCCGCGTTCGTGATCACCGTGCTGTTCATCCTGATCGCGCTGCTGGCCCCGGTGCTGACCGCGATCACCGGATGGGGGCCGATCACCCCCGACGGCAAGGCGATCGACCCGGACACCGGCAACTTCCCGCGCGGCGCGCTGGGCGGCATCAGCCTCACTCATCTGCTGGGGGTCGAACCGGGCACCGGATACGACCTGTTCGCGCGGATCGTCCACGGCCTGCGCACCTCGCTCCTCGTCGGCTTCGCCTCGGCCGTGCTGTCCACCGTCGTCGGTGTCGTGGCCGGACTCGCGGCGGGGTACTCCGGCGGCTGGGTCGACAACGTGCTGTCGCGGATCATGGACGTGATGCTGGCCTTCCCGCAGCTGCTGTTCATCATCGCGCTGACCCCGGTCATCCAGAACGCGCTCCAGACCAACAGCCACGGCGGCACCGACGAGAACCTCCGGCTGCTGGTCCTCGTCCTCAACATCGCGGTGTTCGCCTGGGCCTACACCGCCCGGCTGGTGCGCGGGCAGGTCCTGTCGCTGCGCGAGCGGGAATTCGTCGACGCGGCACGGATCATGAGCGCCGGGCGATGGCACATCCTCTTCCGCCAACTGCTGCCGAACCTGTGGGCGCCGGTCCTGATCTCCTTCGCGCTGGCCGTCCCACAGAACATCACCACCGAGGCGGCTCTGTCGTACCTCGGCGTGGGCGTCATCCCGCCCAACCCGGACTGGGGGGCGCTGCTGTCGGACGCCTCCCAGTTCTTCCTCCAGGACCCCATGTACCTGTTCGTCCCCGGAGTCCTGCTGCTGGTTCTCGTCCTGGCGCTGAACCTCCTCGGCGACGGCGTCCGGGACGCCCTGGATCCCCGCGCGGCCCGCGGCTGACGCGGTCCCCCTCAACACCGGTGCGAGCGACCCCACCTGGGCCACCGTCGCCGAGCCGTAGAAGAACGGAGTGTTACCTCATGACGCGCAGAAGGCGCTCGATCGCGCTCGCGGCCACCGCCGTGGCGATCGCCCTGGGGGCCACCGCATGCGGGGGCTCCTCCAGTACTACCGGGAGCGGCTCCCCGGCCAAGGGCGGCACGCTGACCGTCCTGGACCACGCCGACTTCGACCATCTCGACCCCCAGCGCGTCTACACGACCGAGGGTTCGAGCATGGACCAGGAACTCGTGCGCACCCTGACCGGCTGGGACGAGACCGGTTCCCAGCCCAAGCTCGTCGGCGACCTGGCCACCGACACGGGCACGCCAAGCAAGGGCGACACCGTGTGGACCTTCCATCTGCGTTCGGGCGTCAAGTGGCAGGACGGAACCACGGTCACCGCGCAGGACGTCAAGTACGGCGTCGAGCGGACCTTCTCACCCGACATCAACGGCGGCCCGCCGTACGCCAGTCAGTGGCTGGTCGGCGGTTCCTCCTACAAGGGGCCCTACTCGGGCAAGCAGCTCGCCTCCATCGAGACGCCCGACGCGTCGACGGTCGTCTTCCATCTGAACGCGCCCGTCGCGGACTTCAACCAGACAACCGCCATGCCCGGCTGGTCGGCGGTGCCCAAGGCCCACGACACCGGTTCCACGTACGACACGCATGTCTGGTCCGACGGGCCGTACATGATCAAGTCGTACACCAAGAACAAGGAACTCGTCCTCGTCAGGAACACGAACTGGAAGCAGTCGACCGACCCGATCAGGCAGCAGAACGTCAACGAGATCGACGTGAAGCTCGGCCAGGACCAGTCGGCGATCGACCAGCAGATCAAGTCCGACGCCGGCACCGCGCAGACCTCGATCATGCAGTGGCCGCTCGCGGGCTCCGACCTGACGACGATCTCCAGCGACCCGTCGCTGAAGTCCCGCTACTACAAGATCCCGGCCCCGGGCATCAACTACCTCGCCGTCAACACCACCCGCGTCAAGGACCTGAAGGTCCGTCAGGCCATCGAGTACGCGATCGACAAGACCACCGTCCGCGGCGCGTTCGGCGGTTCGGCCTACGGCGACTACGCGAGCACGATGCTCAGCCCCGGCATCGGCGGCTACCAGAAGTCCAACCTCTACAGCACCAACCCGGCAGGGGACCTCACCAAGGCCAAGGCGCTGATGAAGCAGGCCGGGAACCCCAAGCTCACCATGTCCCTGGCGGTGGAGAACACCACGACCGAGGAGCACTTCGCCGACGCGGTGAAGACCTCGCTCGGCACCATCGGCATCACCGTGAACATCACCCCGATCGATGCGGCGAACTACTTCAGCACCATCGACAACGTGAAGAACCAGTACGACCTGACCTGGGGCGACTGGATCGCGGACTGGCCCAACGCCTCCACCGTGCTGCCCGTGCTGTTCGACGGACGGCAGATCGCGAAGCTGCCGCAGTCCAACCAGGACCTGTCCTACCTGAACGACCCGACGGTCAACGCGCAGATCGACAAGATCGCCAAGCTGACCGACATCAAGCAGGCCGACACCGCCTACGGCGCCCTGGACGAGCAGATCATGAAGGACGCCGCGGTGGTCCCGCTGATGTACATGAACTTCAGCGAGCTGGGCGGTTCCAAGGTCGGCGGGATCATCCCGGACCCCATCCTCGCCGAGCCCAGCCTGGTCCACGCCTACGTCAAGAGCTGACGCACCCCTCCTAGGCCCGCCGGCGGTCCCCGGCCGGCGGGCACCCACCTCACGTCAGGGTCCAGCACGACATGCTTCGTTACCTCATCCGGCGCCTGCTGGCAGCGGCCGCGATCCTGCTGGTGATCACCGTCATCACCTTCGTGATCTTCTTCGCACTGCCGTCCGACCCCGCACTCCTGGCCTGCGGCAAGACCTGCTCGCCGTCCCGGCTGGTCGAGATCAAGCATTCGCTCGGGCTCGACCAGAGCTTCCTCACCCAGTTCTGGGAGTTCTTCAAGGGCCTCTTCGTCGGCCGTGACTTCGGCGACCAGAGCGTGCGCGTGCACTGCGGCGCGCCCTGCCTCGGCATCTCCTTCCAGACCGACACCCCCGTCCTCAGCACCCTGCTGGACGACTTCCCCGCGGATCTGTCGCTGGGCCTCGGCGCAGCGGTGTTCTTCCTGGTCCTGGGCGTCGGCCTCGGCACGGTCGCTGCGGTCCGCCGGGGCAAGGCGGCCGACAAGGCGGCGGTGGGACTCGCCCTGCTCGGGGTGTCCGTGCAGATCTACTTCGTCGGACTGCTGCTGCTCTACCTGTTCGTCGACAAGTGGCAGATCCTGCCCGCCTCCGGCTACACCCCGATCACCCAGGACCCGTCCGCCTGGTTCCAGGGCCTGATCCTGCCGTGGGCCACCCTGGTCATCGTCTACCTCGCGCTGTACACTCGGCTCACTCGCTCCTCCATGCTGGAGGTCTTCGCCGAGGACTACATGCGCACCGCCCGCGCCAAGGGCCTGTCCAGCGGCAGGGTCGTCCTCAAGCACGGTCTGCGGGCCGCGATCACCCCGATCATCACCATCTTCGGCATGGACGTCGGCTCGCTGATCGGCGGCTCCGCGGTCATCACCGAGTCGGTGTTCGGCATCAACGGCATCGGCAAGCTCGCGGTCGACTCGGTGCAGAACTCCGACCTGCCGGTCATCCTCGGCACCACGCTCTTCGCGGCCACCTTCGTCGTGCTCGCCAACGTCGTCGTCGACGTGGTCTACGGCCTTGTCGACCCCCGTGTCCGTCTCGCCTGAGCCCCTCACCGCAGCAAGGAAACCCCGTGTCCCTGCAGACCTCACCGCAACCGTCGGACGCCGGTCCCGCGGCCGCCCCCTTCCTCGACGTACGGGATCTGCGTGTGCACTTCCCGACCGAGGACGGGATCGTCAAGTCCGTCGACGGCGTCTCCTTCACACTGGAGAAGGGCAGCACCCTCGGCATCGTCGGCGAGTCCGGCTCGGGGAAGTCGGTCACCTCCCTAGCCCTGCTCGGGCTCCACAAGGGCACCCGCGCCGCCGTCTCCGGCGAGATCCGCCTGGACGGCCGGGAGTTGGTCTCCCTCCCCGAGCACGACATGCGCGCACTGCGTGGCCGTACGGTCTCCATGATCTTCCAGGACCCGCTGTCCGCCCTGCACCCGTACTTCACCGTCGGCGCCCAGATCGCCGAGGGCTACCGGGTCCACCGCAAGGTCTCGAAGAAGGAGGCCCGGGACCGGGCCGTGGAGATGCTGCGGCGGGTCGGCATCCCGCAGCCCGAACGCCGGGCGCGGGACTACCCCCACCAGTTCTCCGGCGGCATGCGGCAGCGCGCCATGATCGCCATGGCGCTGGTCTGCGACCCCGAACTGCTCATCGCCGACGAGCCGACGACGGCCCTGGACGTCACCGTGCAGGCGCAGATCCTGGACCTGATCCGCGATCTCCAGGAGGAGTTCGGCTCCGCCGTCATCCTCATCACCCACGACCTCGGTGTGGTGGCAGACATCGCCGACGACATCCTCGTGATGTACGGCGGCCGCCGTATCGAGTACGGCACGGTGCACGACGTGCTCAAGGAGCCACAGCACCCTTACACCTGGGGCCTGTTGGAGTCGATGCCGCAGATCACCGGGGACGTCGAGCGACGACTGAACCCGATCGCCGGGTCTCCGCCGAGCCTGATCAACCCACCGGGCGGCTGCGCCTTCCACCCTCGCTGCACCTACAAGGGCTGGGTTCCCGAAGGACGTTGTGCGGTCGAGCGACCCGAACTGGTCGCCGTGCCCGGCACAGGCCGGCACCTCGCCGCCTGCCACCTCACCCCGGAGACCAGGAAAGAGATCCGCGGTCGTACGGCCGCCGGGGCCGCGCAGTGACCGCGGCGGACGAACAGGAGCATCCCGTGAGCACCACCGAGCCCGCCGCCGGGGAGCACCTGCTCGAAGTCACCGGCCTCACCAAGCACTTCCCGATCCGTCATGGCATCGTCTTCCAGCGGCAGATCGGGGCCGTGCACGCCGTCGACGGCATCGACTTCACGGTCGGTCCCGGCCAGTCGCTCGGCCTTGTCGGCGAGTCCGGCTGCGGCAAGTCGACCACGGGCCGGCTGGTCACCCGGCTGCTGGAACCCACGGCCGGAAAGGTGGTGTTCGACGGCGAGGACATCACCCACACCCCGGAGAACCGGATGAAGGACGCTCGCCGGAACCTCCAGATGATCTTCCAGGACCCCTATTCCTCTCTGAACCCCCGGCACACCGTCGGCACGATCGTCGAGACACCGATGCGGCTCAACGGCACCAATCCGCCGCAGGGCCACAAGAAGCGTGCCCAGGAACTCCTTGAGACGGTCGGCCTCAACCCCGAGCACTACAACCGCTACCCGAACGAGTTCTCCGGGGGCCAGCGCCAGCGGATCGGGATCGCCCGTGCCCTCGCCCTGCGGCCGAAGCTCATCGTGGCCGACGAACCGGTCTCGGCGCTGGACGTGTCCATCCAGGCGCAGATCGTCAACCTGCTCCAGGACCTCCAGCGGGAGTTCGGCATCGCCTTCGTCTTCATCGCCCATGACCTGGCAGTCGTGCGGCACTTCTGCGAGCGGGTCGCGGTGATGTACCTCGGCAAGATCGTCGAGGTTGCCGACCGGCAGACGCTGTACACGAGACCGCGGCACCCCTACACCCACGCGCTGCTGTCCGCCGTCCCCGAGGCCGACCCGGAGGGCACCCGGCGGCGGGAGCGCATCCGTCTCGCCGGGGACGTGCCCTCGCCGGTTGATCCGCCGTCCGGCTGCCGCTTCCGGACCCGGTGCTGGAAGGCCCAGGACAGGTGCGCGACCGAGGAGCCGCCGCTGGTGCGTCTTTCGGGCAACGCGGACGGCCACCTGACGGCATGTCACTTCCCGGAGGAGCCGAGCGTCGAGGCCCGCGACGAGGACATCGTGCTCGATCCGGCACTCATGCCTTCGACTTCCTCGTAGGGGTACGGAGTGAGCGGGCTCTCCCGCTCCAGACGACGATTGAAGTCGCCTACCACCACGGCGAGTCGGGCGTACCTGGAGATGAGGGCGGCCGTGGCCCGGGGTATCCCCTCGGGGCTCATGCCGTCGGCGCAGTCGCGGATGAAGTCCTCGCGCTCGTCCCGGGCGAGACCGTACTGGTCGACGACCAGCCAGTGCACCAGATAGGAGAGGGCGTAGGCGCGGTCGTAGTGACGGTGGCCGTCGTAGAAGTCGCGCTCCGGCGGGGCGAGTTGGAAGCGGCTGGACAGGGCGAGCCCGTAGTCGGCCAGGTAGAGCTGTTGTCCGTCGGTGAGGATGTTGCGGAAGTGGGCGTCGAAGTGGATGAGTTGCTGCTTCTGGAGGAAGCCGGTGACGGATTCGAGGCCCTGTTCCACGAGGGAGCAGGCCGCGTCGGCGTCATCCGTGCGCAGCTGTTCGTGCAGCCAGTCGTGGACGGTGCGGGGCACGTACTCCAGGAACAGCGCCAGGCTCGCGTTCGCGGTGCGCAGGGCCTCGATACGTGCGCGGCCGCCGCCCCAGTAGGCCACCGTCCGTTCCGCATCCGCGAGTTCCTCGGGCAGCGGCTGCGGTGTGTCGGGCAGGACCCGCCAGTGGTGCAGCAGCGGGAAGCCCGGGAAGCGTCCTGACCGCACCCAGTTCGTCGTCATCTCGTGCACGGCCAGCTCGCGCCAGGCGCCGAATCCGGGGCTGCAGAGCGCGCCGATGCCGTAGTGGCAGCGGGCCGGCATCTCGAAGAGGTTCGCGGTGGAGCGCATGTGGTCAGGGTGGAGTTCGACGTCGGTGAGCGGCAACTGCTTCACGAAGACCCGTACGCCGTCCACATCCAGCAGCGTCGCTTGCCCGCCGATCCCCGCGCCGGCGGGCGTACCGGAGGCCACGAGCTCCGCGAGGTCGCGGCCGCTCAGGAGGGCGAGGGCGGTGGCGGTGTCGGCGTGGGTGCTGAGACGCGCGGGGGAGACCATGACCCCATGATCGGCCACCCGTGGCCGCAGCACGTGATGTTCGCCCCGAGGGCCGCCAACTTCTCGAAGGAGTGGAGGGCTTGGGCCCAGTCGATGTTGAACACTCCGGGCATCACCGTCCCGTCCACGGGCGACGCGGCCACGGAGTCCCCGGTGAACAGCACCCCGTGCGAGGGGAGATGGAGCGCCACGCTGCCAGGTGTATGACCGGGGACATGGACGACCCGCCCTCCGCCGCCGACGTCGAGCAGATCGCCCTCGGACAGTTCGGTGACCTTCGACGGCCGCGCGAACCCGCCCCGCGGCAGGTGTCGTAGGGCTTCCGCGTACAAGGGGCGCTCCCAGTCCTCGAACACCGGGGGATGGCCGGGGACTTCGCCCCGTACGACGGGGGCGTCCAGGTGATGCGCCAGCACCTCGGCGCCGGTGAGAGCGGCCAACTCGCCCGCACCGCCCACGTGGTCCTCGTGGAAGTGGGTCAGCACGATCCGCCGTAGACGCCCTTGTACGCAGTTACTGATCGACGCTGCGAAACCCGCCGGACCGGTGTCGATCAGGGTCGACTCTTCGCCGTCCCGCCAGAGATAGGCCTGGCCGACCGGGAAGCGCAGGAGGTGGAGTTGGGGGAGGAGTTCGACGACGTCCATGGGACGACCGTAGAAAGGCCCCCGTCCGAGGGCGAGGGCCTTCTGCCGGCGGCAGAGCCGTCGGATCAGCTTGACGCGTAGTTGCGCAGGAAGAGGGCCTCCGCCACCGACAGGCGCTCCAGCTCCTGAGGGGACACGCTCTCGTTCACGGCGTGGATCTGGGCCTCCGGCTCGCTCAGGCCGATGAGGAGGATCTCGGCGTGCGGGTAGAGGGCCGCGAGGGTGTTGCAGAGAGGGATGGAGCCGCCCTGGCCGGCGTACTGCATCTCCTGGCCCGGGTAGGCCACCGCCATCGCGTCGGCCATCGCCGCGTACGCCGGGCTGCTGGTGTCCGCGCTGAACGGCTGGCCGTGGCCGATCCGCTCGGTGCTCAGCCGCGCACCCCACGGAGTGTGCGCCTCCAGGTGGGCCTGGAGCAGCTTGGTCGCCTCGTCCGTGTCGATGCCCGGCGGCACCCGCAGGCTGACCAGAGCACGGGCGCTCGCCTGCACGGACGGGGTGGCGCCGACGACCGGCGGGCAGTCGATGCCGAGGACCGTGACGGCCGGGCGGGCCCAGATGCGGTCGGCGACCGTGCCGTCGCCGATCAGTTCGACGCCGTCCAGCACCTTGGCGTCCTCGCGGAACTGCTCCTCGTCGTACTGCAGGCCGTCCCAGGACGCGTCCGGAACGAGCCCGTCGATCGTCGTCGAGCCGTCCTTGGCGCGCAGCGAGTCCAGTACGCGGATCAGCGCGGCCAGCGCGTCCGGGGCCGCCCCGCCGAACTGGCCGGAGTGGAGGTTGCCCCGCAGGGTGTCGATCCGCACGCGCATCATCGTCATACCGCGCAGGGTGGCGGTGACCGTCGGCAGGCCGACGCGGAAGTTGCCCGCGTCGCCGATGACGACGGAGTCCGCCTCCAGGAGCTCGGGGTGCTGCTCGGCGTACCGCTCCAGGCCGCCCGTGCCCTGCTCCTCCGAGCCCTCGGCGATGAACTTGACGTGGACCGGGACCCCGCCGTTGGCCTTGAGGGCGCGCAGCGCGAGCAGGTGCATGAGCACGCCGCCCTTGCAGTCGGCGGCCCCGCGCCCGTACCAGCGGCCGTCGCGCTCGGTCAGCTCGAAGGGCGGGGTGGTCCAGCCTGCCTCGTCCAGGGGCGGCTGTACGTCGTAGTGCGCGTAGAGGAGGACCGTCTTCGCACCCGCGGGACCGGGCAGGTAGCCGTACACCGACTGCGTTCCGTCGGGAGTGTCGAGGAGTTCCACGTCCTGGAAGCCCTCGGCGGTGAGCGCGTCCGCGACCCAGCGGGCGGCACCCTCGCTCTCGCTCCTCGGGAACTGGTCGAAGTCCGCCACCGACCTGAACGCCACCAGTTCGGTGAGCTCCGCCCGCGCCCTGGGCATCAGCGAGGCGACGGTCTCGGCGACCGGATTCGACGACATGGGCACGCTCCTTGTGGGTGCGACGTTGTACCTGTGAGTGCCGTAGATCCTCCCACAGTGGTGTGTGGGCGGGCCCGCCGTAGGATGCGGGAGACAGGTGCGGCAATGGCTTGATCGGGAGCAGCAGACCATCGTGAGCAGCGAGAACTCTTCGGCGGACGACCCTTCGGCGGACGGCGTGCGGGACGACGCGCAGCGGGTGTGGGACGTCGTCGTGGTGGGCGCGGGACCCGCGGGCGCCTCGGCCGCCTACGCGGCGGCGGTCGCGGGACGGCGCGTGCTGTTGCTGGAGAAGGCCGAGCTGCCCCGGTACAAGACGTGCGGCGGCGGCATCATCGGCCCCTCGCGCGACTCGTTGCCGCCCGGCTTCGAGCTGCCCTTCCGGGACCGGGTGCACGCGGTCACCTTCTCGAACAACGGCCGTTTCACCCGCACCCGGCGCTCCAAGCAGATGCTCTTCGGGCTGATCAACCGGCCCGAGTTCGACCAGCAGCTCGTCGAGCACGCCCAGAAGGCGGGCGCCGAGCTGCGCACGGGCGTCACCGTCCAGCGCGTCGAGCAGCACGGCTCGGCGGTGCCCGACCGGCGTACGGTCGCCGTGCTGCTCCAGGGTGGCGAGACACTGCTCGCGCGGGCGGTCGTCGGGGCCGACGGCAGCGCCAGCCGGATAGGAGCGCATGTCGGCGTCAAGCTCGACCAGGTCGACCTCGGTCTGGAGGCGGAGATCCCGGTGCCGGAGACCGTCGCCGAGGACTGGAAGGGGCGGGTCCTCATCGACTGGGGCCCGATGCCCGGCAGTTACGGCTGGGTCTTCCCCAAGGGGGACACCCTGACGGTCGGTGTGATCTCGGCGCGAGGTGAAGGCGCGGCCACCAAGCGGTACTTGGAGGACTTCGTCGGGCGGCTCGGCCTCGCCGGGTTCGAACCCAGCGTCTCCTCAGGGCACTTGACCCGCTGCCGTGCCGATGACTCGCCGCTCTCCCGCGGGCGGGTGCTGGTCTGCGGTGACGCGGCGGGACTTCTTGAACCGTGGACCCGCGAGGGCATCTCCTTCGCGCTGCGCTCCGGGCGGCTCGCGGGGGAGTGGGCGGTGCGGATCGCGGAGGCCCATGACGCGGTGGACACCCGGCGTCAGGCGCTGAACTACGCGTTCGCCATCAAGGCGGGCCTCGGCGTCGAGATGAGCGTCGGCAAGCGGCTGCTGACCGCGTTCGAGCGTCGGCCGGGCCTGTTCCACGCGGCGCTCACGGGTTTCCGGCCCGCGTGGAACGCGTTCAAGGAGATCACCCAGGGCTCGACCTCGCTGGGCGAGCTGGTCCGGGGCCGGCCGATGGCCCAGCGGGCGCTGGCCGCGCTGGACCCGCGACCGGCTGAGCGCGGGGTGGACACCGGCGGCGAGGCCACGTCCTGACGGGTCACTTCCTGAGGGGGCACTTCCTGAAGGTTCACTTCCTGACCGTGATCCGGAACACCGGGTGGTCGGGGGCGGCCGCGATGATCTCCTCGTCGGAGGACTTCGCGGTGACGCCCTGGAAGTACTGGTTGACCTCCCAGCCCCACTTCTCCAGGTAGGTCCGCAGGAGCGGGAGCTTCTCCGTGTCGGGAAGCTCCACCGCGGTGAACTCCCGGACCCTGCGTCCGACCCGAAGCTCCCCGCCGCCCGCGGCGCGCATGTTGCGCACCCACTGGGAGTGGCCGCGCGCCGAGACCAGGTACTGCCCGCCCTCATATGTGTGCGGGTTGACCGGGATCCGCTGCATCCGGCCGCTTTTGCGGCCGCGCACCGACATCTCCGCCGTGCCGGCGAGGCTGAAGCCGTGTCGGGCCAGCCAGCCGATGACGCTGTTGAGGCGGACGGTGAGCGGGCTGCCCTTGAGGTAGTAAGGCGACGACATGGTGACCCCCATCGAATGGAGAGAGCGCTGCTCTCGTTTTCGTCTGGCATCAGTCTGCACGGACCGGCGACCCAAAGCAAGAGCAGTGCTCTCGATTGTGTGCACCGCTCTGTTTCTGTGGGAGACT
The DNA here is from genome assembly GCF_044903305.1 of Streptomyces sp. NPDC019531. Taxonomy (NCBI): domain Bacteria; kingdom Bacillati; phylum Actinomycetota; class Actinomycetes; order Kitasatosporales; family Streptomycetaceae; genus Streptomyces; species Streptomyces sp. NPDC019531. The sequence continues at coordinate 23,748 of NZ_JBJDQL010000036.1, forward strand.
GGCTCGTATGAGCACCGCACAAGGCGCCCGGGCCCGCGCCCGGATCGAAGTCACCGCCGCCATCAAGGACGAGGCGCGCCGACAGCTGGCGGCCGAGGGCGCCGTCAAGCTGTCGCTCCGGGCCGTGGCCCGGGAGCTGGGGATGGTCTCCTCGGCGCTCTACCGATACTTCCCGAGCCGCGACGACCTGCTGACCGCGCTCATCATCGATGCGTACGACTCGCTGGGTGAGCGCGCGGAACAGGCGCACGAGGCCGGCGTGGAGGTCGGGTCGCTGGAGCGCTGGGTCGCGGTGTGCGAGGCGGTGCGCTGCTGGGCGCTGGACCATCCGCACGAGTACGCGTTGATCTACGGCTCCCCGGTGCCCGGTTACATCGCGCCCCAGGCCACCGTCCCGCCCGCGGCCCGAGTCGGCCTCCTCCTGATCGGCATCGTGCGCGACGCCCACCAGGGCCCGGGGGGTCTGGAGGAGCTGACCGCGGTGCCCGAAGACCTCCGCACCGAGGCCGACCGCATCGCCGCCGACCTCGCCCCGGACCTCCCGTCCGAGGTGGTCGCGGCCCTGGTGACGGCCTGGGCCCAGCTCTTCGGCCTGGTCGGCTTCGAGCTCTTCGGACAGTTCAACCGGGTCGTGGAGGACAGGGCGCCCTTCTTCCGGCATGCGGTGCGGCGACTGGGGCGGGGGGTGGGGCTGCGATAACGGGCGTGGGGTGGCCGGCGATGACGGGCTTGGGGTGGCCTGAGACAAGGAGTTTGGGGTGGCCTGCGACAAGGGGCGTCCGGCCGAGCCGTGAACCCCCGGGCCCCGCCGTTGCCGTCGTACTTCGCCGGGAGTACCCGTGGTCGCCACGCTCGGGGGACGCCGGGCCCGGTCGGGGCGTCTAGCGTGGCTGTCATGGACGGTGAGCAGGGCGTGCGCGGGGGCGGCCCGGCGCGGTGGTGGCGGCAGGGGCCGTCGTGGTGGGACCGCACCGGTGGCGAGCGGCGGGGGACCCGGTGGCCCTGGCCGTCCACCGTGCTGCTGACGGCCTTCGTGCTCGCGGGATCGCGTTTCGCCGAGTCCGAGCAGGTCGGGGAGCGAGCCCCGCTGGACACCTTCGCGCGGGTGCTGCTGGTGACCGGTTCGGGGCTGTTGCTGTGGCGGCATCGGCAGCCGGTGCTCGTCGTCTTCGGTACGGCCGCCGCCGCGATGCTGTATCTGGGCGCCGGCTATCCCTATGGGCCGGTCTTCCTGACCGTCGCCCTCGCCTGCTTCACCGCCATCGTGGCGGGGCATCGCAAGGCCGCCTGGACCGCGCTCGGGATGCTCTGGGTCGGGCATGTCCTGGTGGCTCACTGGCTCTACCAGTGGCTGCCGCCGTCCAGGGACTCCGCCGTGCCCTGGGGGCAGGAGGGCGTGATCGCCGCGTGGACCGTCGCGATCGTCGCCGTGTCGGAGCTGGCCAGGACCCGGCGCGACCAGTGGGCCCGGGAACGCGCCGAACGCGCCCAGGCCGCGCGGCGGCGTGCCGACGAGGAGCGGCTGCGGATCGCCCGCGAGCTGCACGACGTGCTCGCCCACAGCATCTCCGTCATCAACGTCCAGGCCGGCGTCGGTCTCGCCCTCCTCGACGCCGACCCGGAACAGGCCCGCACCGCGCTCACCACCATCAAGGCCGCCAGCAAGGAGGCGCTCGGCGAGGTCCGCCAGGTGCTCGACACCCTCCGCACGCCCGGTGACGCGCCCCGTGCCCCGGCACCCGGCCTCGACCGGCTGCCCGAGCTGGTGTCCCAGGCCGCGGGCGCGGGGCTCACTGTCGAGGTGGAGGGAACGGCACCGCCTTTGCCGCCCGGCGCGGACCTCGCCGCCTTCCGGATCGTCCAGGAGGCGCTCACCAATGTCGTACGGCACTCAGGATCGCGGCACGCGCACGTGCGGCTCGCTCACGACGACGGCGCCCTACGGCTCCGTATCGACGACGACGGACCCGCGACCGGCGCCGACGCGGGCGGCAGCGGCAACGGTCTGGCCGGAATGCGGGAGCGGGCCGCCGCACTCGGTGGCACGATCGAGGCGGGCCCGCGTCCCGACGGAGGGTTCCGGGTGCTCGCCGTACTGCCGCTCAAGGTGAAGGCCAAGGAGGACGACCGGTGATCCGCGTACTGCTCGCCGACGACCAGTCACTGGTACGGGCCGGCTTCCGGGCGTTGCTCGACGCGCAGCCGGACATCGAGGTGGCAGGGGATGCCTCCGACGGTGAGGAGGCGCTGCGCAAGGTGCGTGAAATGCGGCCGGACATCGTCCTGATGGACATCCGGATGCCCCTGCTCGACGGCCTGGCCGCGACCCGGCGCATCACGGAGGACCCTGCTCTGGGCGATGTGAAGGTGGTCATGCTCACCACCTTCGAACTCGACGAGTACGTCTTCGAGTCGATCCGCTCCGGCGCCTCCGGCTTTCTGGTCAAGGACACCGAGCCGGAGGAACTCCTGCGTGCCGTAAGGGCGGTGGTCGACGGCGACGCACTCCTCTCTCCGGGAGTGACCCGACGTCTCATCGCCGAGTTCGCGGCCCGCTCCAAAGAGCCCGCCGCCGAGGGCGCCCTCGCCGAACTCACCGAGCGGGAAAGGGAGGTGATGGCCCTGGTCGGCATCGGCCTGTCCAACGAGGAGATCGCCCGCCGCCTGGTCGTCAGCCCCCTCACCGCGAAGACCCACGTCAGTCGCACGATGGTGAAGCTGGGCGCCCGCGACCGCGCCCAACTCGTCGTGCTGGCCTACGAGTCGGGGCTGGTGCGGCCGGGCTGGCTGGGCTGAACGTCGTCCTGCCGGAACCGCACCAGCACGCTGATCACCCGGGCGAAGAAGACCACGGGAGCGAGCAATAGGCCGAGGCGGAGCAGCAATGTCTCCACGGTGCCCGGGAGTTCGAACAACAGCGCCGGCCCGGCCACCGCCCCGAAGAGCACGGCGGCCGCGAACAGCGCACTGAACAGGGCGTATCCGATCTCGACGGTGATGGCGTCCCGCTCGGACTGGTTCCGGCGTCCCCCGTAGGTCTCCATCCTCCGAGTCTCACAGCCGGGTGCCCGGCGGAGCAAGCAGGCTCCGCCGGGCACCCGGTGCGGGAGAGACACCCCCTAGTCGCGTACGGGTACGCGCTTCGCCTCCTGGGAGAGGGACTTGGCGACCACCACGGTCGGTCGGCGGCGCCGGACGCGCAGTCCCGTGAGCGAGATCAGCAGGCCCGCGAGCGCGATCCCGGTGACCACCGTCAGGGCGGGCAGGTAGCTGTCGAGGACGGCCTGCGGGGACGCGCCCTCCGCGGGGGCGTTCGCCGTCAGGACCGCCGTCACCACGGCGAGGAACAGTGCGCCGCCCACCTGGACCGAGGTGTTGAGCAGACCCGAGACCATGCCCTGCTCGTGCTCGTCGACCCCGTTGGTGGCCTGGACGTTCAGGGACGGGAAGGTCAGGGCGAAGGCGGCGCCTACCAGCAGCATGGTCGGCAGGATCACCGACGCGTAGACCGGGGCGAGGTCGATGCGCAGGAACAGCAGGTAGCCGACGACCATCAGGGCGAAGCCCACCACGATCAGCCGTGGTGTGCCGAACCGGTCGATGACCGTGCCCACCTTGGTCGCGGACAGCGCCACCAGCGCACCCGCCGGCAGGAACGCCAGCGCGGTGTGCAGCGCCGACCAGCCGAGCAACTGCTGCATATAGAAGGTCACCAGGAACTGAAAGCCCATGTAGCTGCCGAGGAACGTCAACGCCCCCAGCTGCGCCCGCACTTGAGGCCCCGAGCGCAGCACGCCGAGCCGGATCAGCGGGCTCGGGCTGCGCCGCTCGACGGCCACGAAGGCGGTCAGCAGGGCGACTACGCCGACGAAGGAAAGGAGGGTGCGGGCCGAGCCCCAGCCCGCTTCCGGTGCCTGGACGACGGTGAACACCAGCAGCAGCATCGAGGCGGTGCCGAGGACGGCGCCGGGGATGTCGTATCCGCCGGTACTCTTCTCGCGCTCGCTGCGCGGCAGCAGCTTGAGGCCCACGACGAGGGCGAGCAGGGCCACGGGGGCGGGCAGCAGCATGGTGTAGCGCCAACTGGCCTCCGTGAGCAGGCCGGAGAAGACCAGACCCATGGAGTAGCCGGTGGCGCCGCAGGTGGTGTAGATGGACAACGCCCGGTTGCGCAGGGGGCCTTCGGCGAAGGTCGTGGTGATGATGGACAGACCGGCGGGCGCGGTGAAGGCCGCGCTCAGGCCCTTGACGAAGCGGCTGGCGATCAGCAGCGGGCCCGAGTCGACGAGGCCGCCGAGCAGCGAGGCGACCGCGAAGACGCCGAGCGCCACCAGGAAGACCTGGCGTCGGCCCAGCAGGTCGGCGGCACGGCCGCCCAGGAGCAGCAGACCGCCGTAGCCGAGGATGTAGCCGCTGACGATCCATTGCAGCGTCGCGGTGGAAAGGCCCAGGTCGGCGCCGATGGACGGCAGCGCGACGCCGACCATCGACACGTCCAGCGCGTCCAGGAACATCGCGGCGCACAGCACCAGCAGGGTGCCCCAGAGCCTGGGTGTCCAGCGGACCGCTGAGGACGGGTCCGCGGGGGTGGTGAGCGGAGAGGTCATGCCGAAGACAGTACATGCGCATGCATCCAATGCAAGAGCATTTAATGCCGATGCAATAATCCGCCTTCTCTGCTACGGTGCCGCGCATGGTGGCGAAGAAGCCCGAGCAGGCGCTCGCGGAGCAGTGGCGGGACATCCTGGCACTGCACGCGCGCACGCAGTGCGAACTGGACCGTGCCCTGCACCAACACGGCCTGTGCGCCAGCGACTTCGAGGTACTGGACGTCCTCGCCGACGGGGGTTGCGCCTACCGCGTCCAGGAGATCTCCGAGCGGGTCCATCTGAGCCAGAGCGCGTTGTCCCGGCTCATCGCCCGGCTGGAGAAGGACGGGCTCGTCGAGCGCGGGATGTGTGCGGAGGACCGGCGGGGCGTGCGCGTGTCCCTCACGTCGAAGGGGCGCATGCTGCATGGGGATGCCTTGCCGGTGCAACGCGCGGTTCTGACGAGGATGTTGGAGCCGTCGTAGGTGGTTTCGTCTGTAACAGGATGGGCGAGTCGGTCTTTCCCCTCTGGCTTCGCAGCCGGAAGTGATGGCAGCCCGAGTGATCGCCTGGTGGACGGCTCCCGGTCGGGTCGACGGCTCAGGCCGCACTTGGCCGCTCCTCCGGATCGGTCTGATCGTTGGTCCGGATGTGGCGTTGGCTGACGCGCAGCGGGGGCGGATCGAGTCGTAGCTTCCGGACCGGACGCCGAAGCGCGGTGGCCGGTGGCGGGACCATCGCGAGTGATCGATGCGGGATCGCGTGGAAGTTTCAGACCGGATCGCAGTGGGTGCACGTGCAGGAGCCCGCCAGGTGGACCAAACGAAACTGCCCGCCGTGGATGTCCTCGCCGGGCCGGTCCGCGTGGCGGCGACGGCCAGGTCGAGGGTGATGTCATCCGGATGAGATCCGTTGTTCTTGGGCCAGGCTGTTGTGCTGGGGAAAGAGGCCCTCTCGTCTAACCCACGGCGGACGTCTCCCGCCACAGTCCGGCCACCGAGACATCCCCGGTCACCGAAGGAAAGGGCACCCGGTTCCACAGGGCCAGGTACAGGCGGGCGGCTGGGCCGGACACCTCGCAGTCGGCGGTGCCCGCGTCGCCGTACTCGGTTGCCGGTGGGTCCTCGGTCAGGCGTACGGTCCACACCGCGCCGTCCGCGTCGGTCGTCCGCACCCGCAGTACCCGGGGCTCGGCGCTGCGGACCCGGCTCTTCGTGCGGGCGTGGAAGCCGCGGAGCAGTTCGTCGATGCCGTCGGCCGCGAAGTGCCGGCCGAGCTCGTCGGGGGTGCCGCCGCGTGCCGCCTCCGCGTCGAAGCGGTGGACGGCTGTCTCGTGTGCCTGGCGCCGGGCCCAGAACGCGAGCGGTGACGGTGCGGGCAGGAAGTGCCAGCACTGCACGTCGGGTGCGGCGGAGGCGAGCGTGTCGACCAAGCGGCGGTGGCCGGTGCGGAACCAGGTCAGCAACTCCTCGCCGTCGAGGGCGGGTGCGTCGTTGAAGGGGTGGAAGGAGGTCTGTTGCTCGGCCACGAACGACGCCGCCCAGCGGTGCACCGCCCCCGTGTGCCGCAACAGGTCCCGCACCTGCCAGTCCGGGCAGGTCGGCACCTTGGCGTCCGTCCCGGCCTGTTCGGCGGCCGACGCCAGCAACTCGCCTTCCCGCTCCAGGATTTCGATGAACTCGGCTGTCTCCATGGGGTGAGTGTGCCCGACGGTGCTGCTCTGCTGCCCACCTTTAGCACTTCGAGCTGCGGCTCCGCGCCGCCCCGACCGGGTCAGGCCGTTGCCGCCCGTCGCGTCAGCAGGGCGATGGCCGCGGCCGTGGCGGCGAGTGCCGCGACGCTCGTGAGGGCGGTGGGGAGGGAGAACCAGTCGGCCATGAAGCCGATGGCGGGCGGGCCGAGGAGCATGCCGCCGTAGCCGAGGGTGGAGGCGATGGCGACCCCGTCCGGTCCGGCCAGTCTGCCCGCGCGTTCGACGGCGACGGGGAAGAGGTTCGCGAGTCCGAGCCCGGTGATCATGAAGCCGAGCAGTGCCGCCCACACGGACGGGGCGAGGGCGCCGAGCAGCATGCCGAGTGCGGCGGTGGTGCCGCCGCCCACGAGCGTGCGGGTCTGGCCCAGCCGTTCGAGCAGCTTGGTGCCGGTCAGCCGGCCGATGGTCATGGCGAGCGCGAAGCAGGAGTAGCCGACCGCCGCGACTCCGGCTGTGGCGTCGAGGTCGTGCTCCAGATGCAGGGCGCTCCAGTCGGCCAGCGCGCCCTCGCCGTAGGCCGTGCACAGGGCGATCAGACCGAAGGTGATGACGAGGCCGCGGGTGCGGGTGTCCAGGCGGCGCGGTGCGGACTTCTGCTCGGGGGAGGTCCCCGCGGGGACCGGGGGCTGGATGCGCAGCAGGGTCCGGCCGGCGAGAAGGGTGACGAGCAGGCCGATCACGGTGAGGCCGAGCAGGTGTTGCGCAGGGGAGAGGCTTCCGGCGACCAGCCCGCCGAGCCCGGCACCCGTCATGCCGCCGAGGCTGAAGGCGGCGTGGAAGCTCGGCATGATGGGCCGGCGGAGAACGGCCACGAGGTCGACCGCTGCACTGTTGAACGCCACGTTGATGCTGCCGTAGGCCGCACCGAAGACCAGCAGTACGGCGCCGAGTGCCACCGCGGAGTGCGTGAGCGGTGGCAGTGCGACGCTGAGGGAGAGCAGCACGGCGCAGACGACGGTGACCTGATGGGTGCCGTACCGGCGGCACAGCCGACCCGTCAGCATCATGGTGATCACCGCGCCGGCCGAGACGCCGAGGAGGGCGAGGCCGAGGGCGCTGGCGGAGGCGCCGGTCTGTTCCTTGATCGCGGGGATGCGGACGACCCACCCGGCGAAGATGAACCCGTCCAGAGCGAAGAAGACGGTGAGGGCGATGCGGAGCCGGGTGAGATCGCTTCGGTGGCCCCGCACGGCACTGTGCGTCCAGGCTTTGTTTATTTGCGGCACAAAAGCAGCGTAGGTGTGCGCTCGGTTGTCGGCAAGGGTGTTCGAGTGAGCGCTCCGGATCACGGTGCGCCCCGCGCTTCGGGCTCGGAACCCCCATCGGATCTGCACTCGTCTTCACTTCGGTACCGGTGGGCCGGGAGCGGCGACGGGGATACTGGGAAGCAGGCGGAACGATCGGGCCACCTCGCCGGACGCACGGCGAGAGCGCGGCGGAACCGGCGGTCGGTCGGTTCAGGGTGGTCCCTCGGGGGTGAGGGGAGCCTCTTGGTGGTTCTTGGCACACGTGACGTCATGGCTGGGACGGGCGCGGTGGAGGTGGCGCGGCTCGGCGGGCTGTGGCGGGTCACACGGCCCTGGCATCCGGGGTTGCGACCCTACTTACGCAGCTACGTCGGCTACTGGGAAGCGGTGCCCACACCGTACGAGGTGCGGCTGGTGCCGACCGGGCGGGCGACCCTGCTGATCAGCCTCGCGGAGCCCTTCTCGCAGGTCCGGCGCCTCGGCATGCCGGGCGGGGGCAGCGGGAGCATCGGGTCCCTGGTGGTGGGACTTGAGGACCGGCCCGCGATCTGTACGCATCCCGGCGGCCAGGAGGCGATCCGGGTGGAGTTCACGCCCCTGGGCGCCTATCGGCTGTTCGGCCTGCCGATGAGCGAGTTGACGAACCTGACCATCGAGATCCGGGACGTGCTCGGACCCGAGGCCGGATTTCTGGTGGAGCGGCTCACGGCCACCCGTGACTGGGCAGCCCGGTTCGATCTGCTGGACGAGGCTCTCCTCGACCGCCTCGGACACGGCCCGGAACCCTCGCCCGAGGTCGGCCACGCCTGGCAGCTGCTCTCCGGCAGCGCGGGAGCGATCCCGATCGCCGGTATCGCCGCCGAAGTGGGCTGGAGCCAGGGGTACCTGATCCGGCGGTTCACCCAGCAGATCGGGCTCACCCCCAAGGCGTCCGCCCGGGTGCTGCGCTTCCGCCGAGCCGTGGCCCTGCTCGACGGCGGGGCCACGAGTCTGACCGAGATCTCCACCGTCTGCGGCTTCTACGACCAGGCGCACCTCAACCGCGAGTTCCGGGCCATCGCCGGCACCACCCCCGGACGGATGGTCGCCGCGCGTCGGGTGGAAGGGGCGGTGGCGCTCTCCGGGAGTGCAAATTCTTCCAAGACCGCACCGGCCGCCGCCCGATAGCGTCCCCGCTCGTACGGCCGATGGCCGGTCGGATGGCGCGGGGGACCGTCCGACCGGCCGGACAGCGTGTCGCCGGGACGCCGAGGCCGGGACATCTTCGACCCAGGGCCCTGGCGCAGAGCCTTGGGCCTGCGACGACTCGCTCCTCGGCGGTGCTGCGGCTGTCTTCTCCCGGGCGGTCGGTGCCGGATCCGCGGCCGACCGTGTTGTCGTACGGCCTTCCGGCCGGGAGGACGGCCGGCCCGGTTCACCTCCAGCGAGTGAGGCCCGCTCGCCCGCTCGCCCAGCTCATGACCCCGGCCGTCTCACCCGGCGGCCGCCTCGCCCACCTGTGCACCACGCCCGCGCCCACCGCGGCATGCGCCCTCGTCGTGGACGGCATTCCCGTTGCCGTCGACGGCGACGTCCTGCCCGCACCGCCGCGCTGGACCGTCCGCGACCATCCCACTGCTCGCGGTGAACAGGCAGTTCCGCCTGGTCGACCCCAGGGAGCCCAGGGCGGGGGAGCGGATCCCGTTCGCGGCGGCGATGCCCGTGCACCGGCCCCGTTACCGAGTCAAGTCCTACGACTTCGAGGGCGCCCGGGGGTGCCTTCGACTCCGTACGGCGTGCTGGTGCCTCCTCCTGTGCCTCCACCTGTGCGACCTCCGACGCGTCCTCGGATGAGGAATGGCTCGGAGTGAGCCGGCAACCGCGGCGTGAGGGATGCTGCGGTCCGGGGACCACGCTGTGAGAGGGGCGCGGCGATGCGGGTCTGACGCCTGGGAGCGTACGGGCCTTGGATCTGACTTGTCCGATTCCTGCGCGGCGCGCACTCTGGGTCTGTGAGGCACCTCACCGCGCGAATTGAGCAGGAATGGCCACTTTCGATCAAGGGAACGGTCACTGCGGGTGGTCAGCCGACCTCGCGACGGTCACCCTCAGCCAGGGCGGCACGGTCACGGGGTGGAGCGAGGGCGCCCGGCGGCTGCTGGGCCACCGTGCCCCGGAGGTCGTAGGACACGCCGCGACCGATCTGCTCGTCGCCGGGGGAGTTCCCGAGGCGATGGGGATCTCCTTCCCCGGCTCCCAGGAATGGCGGGGCACGGCGGTGCTACGGCATCGGGACGGCCACCGCGTCGAGGTGACCCTGTACGCCCAGCCGTCGCTGGGCGCGGACGGCACGGCACAGGCCTTTGTCGTGGCTGTGACCACGGGCTCCTCCGACCGGAGCATGGTGGACTGGGCCTTCGACCAGGCCTCGATCCCGCTCACCACCTACACCACAGCGTCAGGTTCCTGGCGACGGAACGTGGTCGCGGAGGGCGGCGCGGAGCAGGCCATAGGGTACGGCGGCGCCCGGGCGGCCGACACTGGACCGGCTCAGCCTCCCGAGCCCGACCCGTCACCGTCACCGGGACCGGCACCGGTGACGGCGCCCGGGACCGGGGGCGGCCGGGCTCCTGGCGCCGGACGCGGACGGCTTGCCGGGAACGGGAAGTCCCGGGCCACCGATGTGGGCACGGGGGTTGATACAGGCATCGGGACTGGCGCCGGCACCCGCACCGGGACTGGCCGGGCTCCTGGCGCCGGACGCGGACGGCTTGCCGGGATCGGGATGTCCCCGGCCCCCGGCATCGGCATGGGCGCTGATACGAGCGCTGGCACTGGCCCTGACACGGGCACCGGAACTTGGATCGGCACCGGCGCTGACACGGGCACCGGAACTGGCATCGGCACCGGTCCTGACACGGGCACCGGAACTGGCATCGGCACCGGCCCTGACACGGCCACCGGCGCTGACACGGGCGCCAGTGCCGGCCTCCGCACCCGCGTCGACGCCGGCACCCCCACCGGCCGTGAGCAGCGGGCCCCCGCGCCCGCCGACGAAGGCTTTCTCCGGTGCGTTCGGCGGGTCGCCGAAGAAGGGACGCCGATGCGCTACGAGTGCCTGGCACCGGAGCCCTCGTGTGCCCCCGGTGCCACCGCCGCCCCCACCGCTACCCACCACCGCGCCTGGGTCATCGAGCTGTGGCCCGTCCGGGACCCCGCCACCGGTGAGGTCGTCGGTGTGGGCACCGCCGCCTTCGACAGCAGTGACCAGCACGCGGCACGGCAGCGGCTGGCTCTGCTCCAGGAGGCCGGCACCCGTGTCGGCACCACCCTGGACGTGACCCGCACCGCCCAGGAGCTCGCCGACCTCGCCGTCCTGCGGCTCGCCGACTTCGTCAGCGTGGATCTGCTGGACTCCGTACTGCGTGGGGACGAACCCGTACCGGGACCGGTCGACGCGGCCGTCGTGCTCCGCAGGGTCGCCCACCAGTCCGCCGCCGAGGGCGAAGGGGTGCCCGAGGCGGCCGTCGATCTCGGCGGGATGGACACCTACCCTCCCTTCTCGCCGCCCGCCCGCTGTCTCGCCGACGGGAGAGCGGTGCTCAGCGGCGCGGACGACCCCGACTTCATTCGCTGGATCGCCGGAGACGAGACCCGTACCGCCCGCAACGAGCAGTACGGATTCCACTCCGTCATGGCCACCCCGCTGCGCGCCCGTGGCATCACCCTCGGAGTCGCGGTCTTCGCCCGCATCGGCGGTTCCCCGCCCTTCGAACCGGACGACCTGCTCCTCGCCGGGGAGCTCGCCGGGCGGGCCGCGGTCGGCGTCGACAACGCCCGCCGCTACACCCGCGAACGCACCAACGCCCTCACCCTCCAGCGCAGCCTCCTGCCCCGGGACCTGCCCAGACAGGCGGCCGTCGAGGTGGCGTACCGCTATCTGCCCGCCGGGACCGGCGCGGGCGTCGGCGGCGACTGGTTCGACGTCGTACCGCTGTCCGGCACCCGCGTGGCCCTGGTCGTCGGGGACGTGGTCGGGCACGGCATCCACGCCTCCGCCACCATGGGCCGGCTACGCACCGCAGTCCGCACCCTCGCCGACGTGGACCTGCCCCCGGACGAACTCCTCACCCACCTCGACGACCTGGTCTCCCATCTCGCCACGGACAACAAGGACATCCCCCCGGACCTGCCGTACATCGTCACCGGCGAGATCGGCGCGACCTGTCTGTACGCCGTCTACGACCCCGTCTCCCGCCTGTGCACCTTCGCCAGCGCGGGACACGTCCCGCCCGTCGTCCTGCTCCCCGACGGCACGGTCCGCGTGGTCGAACTGAGCCCGGGACCGCTGTTGGGCATCGGCGGGCTGCCCTTCGAGTGCACCGAACTGGAGCTGCCCGAGGGCAGTCTGCTGGCGTTCTGCACCGACGGTCTGGTCGAGTCGCGCGAGCGTGACGTCGGCCTCGGGCTCGAACGGCTCTGCGAGGCCGTGGCAGGCCCCGTCACCTCCCTGGAAGCCACCTGCGACAGGGTCCTCAAGGCTCTGCTGCCCGAGAGCCCCGCCGACGACGTGGCCCTGCTCCTCGCCCGTACGCGTGCCCTGCACGCCGACCAGGTCGCCGCCTGGTCCCTGCCCTCCGACCCGGCGATCGTGGCCGACGCCCGCGCCCAGGCCACCCGCCAGCTCGCCGCCTGGGGCCTTGAGGAGGCGGCGTTCGTGACCGAGCTGGTGGTGAGCGAGCTGGTCACCAACGCGATCCGCTACGGCGCCGTACCGATCGGCCTGCGGCTGATCCGCGACCGGACCCTGATCTGCGAGGTATCCGACGCCAGCAGCACCGCCCCGCACCTGCGCCGGGCCCGCACCTACGACGAGGGCGGCCGCGGACTGCACATGGTCGCCCAGCTCACCCAGGGCTGGGGCACCCGTCAGACCCCGGTCGGCAAGACCATCTGGGCCGAACAGTCCCTCCCGGCCGGATGACCATGGCACCGGGCACCAGAAACGGCGACTGGGGCGTCGGCACGCACACGCTGGGTCTCCTCTACCCGCCCTCCGGCCGCCGCGGCGACTACACCACCATGCAGCTCGCCTTCGTCGGCGGCGTGGCCCAGGCCGCCGCCGAACACGGCTACGACCTGCTTCTCGCGCCCGCCGGCACCCATGACGACCCCTCGTTCCCGCGGATGGTCGACGACCGGCGGGTGGACGGGGTGATCGTGATGGAGATCCGCCGCGAGGACGACCGGGTCGAGCGACTCGCCGACGCGGGCTTCCCCTTCGTGGCCATCGGCCGCAATCACCGGGCCGACGCGGTCGACTGGGTCGACCTGGACTTCGCCGGTCTGGCCGGCGGCTGCGTCCAGCACCTCGTCGACCTCGGCCATCGCAGAATCGCCTTCGTCAACCGGTCCGAGCAGCTCTTCGACAGCGGCTACGGCTTCGCCCGGCTCGGTGGCGAGGGCTACACCGAGACGATGAAGAAACTGCTGCTCACCCCGCACGCCTACCTCTGCGGCGACGACCTCGCCTCGGGAGAGGAGGCCGTGGAGCGGATCCTGGCCGACGACCCGGAGACGACCTCGCTGGTCACCCTGAACGAAGCGGCCCTGGAGGGCGTGTACCGCGGACTCACCCGGCACGGCCGCAGCGTGCCGCGTGACTTCTCCGTCGTAGGCGTGGCCGCCAGCCCCTGGGCCGAACAGGTGGACCCGCCGCTCACCGCGTCCGAGATACCCGCCAAGGAGATGAGCCGGTTCGCCGTCGACCTGATGATGCGTCGGCTGCGCTCACCCGACTTGCCTCCCCGGCACGTCCTGCTGAAACCCCTGATCACCCTGCGCGCGAGCACGGGGCCCTGCCGGCCGGTGCCGGGATCGGAACCCGAGTCCGATCTACCCGATTTCCCCGATATCGACCTGGATTTCTGATACGTCGGTTTCTGTGCCCGATCATCGAACCTCTGGGAGCAGACCATGTCGTACCCCGTCGACCGCCGTGGTTTCCTGCGTGTCTCCGGCGTGGCGGCGGCCACCGCCGCCCTCGGTCTGACCTCGTGCAGCTCGTCCGAGTCGGGCCCGGTCACCCTCCGCTGGTGGGACTACTTCACCCTGGACAACTTCCAGCCCGGAATGAACCGTCTGATCAAGGACATCGAGGCCGGTGTCCCGGACGTGAAGATCGAGCGGCGGAGCTTCCCCTTCGCGGAGCTGGAGCGGCAGATCACCCTGGGCGCGATCTCCGGTGACCTGCCCGACCTCGCGATCGTCGACAACGTCTCCATGAACACCCTCGGCGGCAGCGGTCTGCTGGCCGACCTCACCGCCAGGGTCGAGAATTGGGGCCAGGCGGACCAGTACTACAAGGGCCCGTGGTCCGGCTGCCAGGTCGGCGGCAAGACCCTCGGCATCCCCAACAACAGCAACTGCCTCGCCCTCTACTGCAACACCCGCCTGCTCAAGTCCGCCGGCGTCGAGCCCCCCACCACTTGGGACGAACTGGCCGCCGCCGCCCAGAAGCTGACGAGCGGCGATCGCTTCGGCCTGGCGCTGAGCGCGATCAAGACCGAGGAGGGCGTCTTCCAGTTCCTGCCGTTCCTCTGGCAGGCGGGCGGCGACCTCGACACCTTCGGCACCTACGGCGCCACCGCCCTCACCTTCCTCGACGAACTGATCGCCAAGGGCTCCCTGTCCGAACAGTGCGTGGGCTGGACCCAGCAGGACGTCAACACCCGCTTCCTCAACCAGCGCGCCGCGATGCAGATCAACGGCCCCTGGCAGATCCCCACCCTCAAGAAGGCGGACTTCGACTGGAACGTCGTGGCCCTGCCCCGCGACAAGGCCGCCGCCACCTGTCTGGGCGGCGAGAACTGGGTCGTGATGGCGAGCAGCAAGCACGTCGACAAGGCGTGGGAGGTCCTGGAGTACACCCAGCGTCCCTCGGTCCTGGTGCCGTACCTGGTGTCCTTCGGTGAGCTCCCCGCCCGCAAGGACCTCGCCGACCAGGGCAGCTGGGCCTCCGACCCGGCCCTGCGGCTCTTCCTCAGTCAGCTGCCCCTCGCCCGGCCACGCCAGTACGGCGCCCACTACGCCGAGGCATCCCAGGCCGTCGCAGAGGCCGAGCAGGCGGTGCTGGCCGGGTCCGCGTCGCCGTCCGCCGCGGCGAAGACGGCGGCCGTGAAGCTCGACAAGGCGCTGGATCAGCAATGAAGCAGCCCTCCGCGCGCCGCCGCCAGACCGGCTACCTGTTCTGCCTGCCGGGCCTGGCCTTCCTCGCCCTTTTCCTCGCCTATCCGCTCTGCTACACGGTGTGGACCTCCGTCCACGACGTCGACCTGGGCCAACTCCTCGGCGGGGCCGAGCGGTTCAACGGGCTGGACAACTACCGGACCGTGGTCGACGACCCCGCTTTCTGGCACTCGGTACGCCTGTCCCTGGTCTTCACCCTGGGCTCGCTGCTGCTCCAGTTCACGATCGGCTTCGCCCTCGCCCTGCTCTTCGCCCGCCCGTTCCCGCTCAACGGCCTGCTGCGCTCACTCCTGCTGGTGGCCTGGCTGCTGCCCCCGGTGGTCAGCGGCACCCTCTTCCGCTGGATGCTGGACGCCGAATCCGGCGCCTACAACGACCTGTTGGGGAAAGCCGGTCTGTCCCACGACTGGCTCACCGACCCGTCGACCTCGCTGGCAGGGGTGATCTTCGCCAACGTCTGGGTCGGCGTGCCCTTCAACATGCTGCTGCTCCTGGTCGGACTGCACACCATCGACCCCCAGCTCCACGAGGCCGCCGCCCTCGACGGAGCGAACGCCTGGCAGCGCTTCCGCCACATCACCCTCCCGATGATGCGGCCCGTCTCCGTGACCGTCCTCCTCCTCGGCCTCCTGTACACCTTCAAGGTCTTCGACCTCGTCTTCGTGATGACGGGCGGCGGTCCCGTCGACGCCACCCGGGTGCTCTCCCTCTACGTCTACGAGGTCTTCTTCACGTTCTTCCGGTTCGGCCAGGGCGCGGCGGCTGGCCTGCTGCTGCTCGTCGTACCGCTGCTGGCAGGTGCCTGGTACGTACGACGGCTGCGGAACGAGGAAGAAGCGCCGACGGAAGGCGCCGTATGAAGGCACCACGTCACCCCTGGCTGCTGACCGCCCTCGCGACGGCGATCACCGCCGTCTTCCTGCTGCCGGTGTACTGGATGGTGAAGACCAGCCTCACCCGTCCTGACCGTATCCAGGCGCCGGACCCGCAGTGGGCGCCCAGCCCCGTCACCGGCGAGAACTATGCGACGGCCCTGGGCTACGAGGGACTGACCCGCGCCCTGCTCAACAGCCTCGTCATCTCCTGCGGGGTGGTCGCGCTCACCCTGCTGCTCGGCGTTCCGCTCGCCTACGCGCTTGCCCGGGTCCGGATGCGCGGCTCCGGCGTGATGGTGCTCGCGCTCCTCGTCGCCCAACTCCCGCCCGCCATCGTGCTGGCGGCCCCGCTGTTCATCCTCGAACGCCGGGCCGGGCTCACCGACACCTACCTGGGCCTGATCGCGGCCGACACCACCCTCACGCTGCCCTTCACGGTGATCGTGCTGCGTCCGGTCATGCGCAGTGTCTCCCCGGATCTGGAGGAGGCGGCCCTGGTGGACGGCTGCGGACTGCCCGGGGTGCTGCTGCGGGTCGTCCTGCCTCTCATGGTGCCCGGCGTGGTCACGGCGGCCGGGCTGTCCTTCCTGATCGGCTGGGGCGAGTTCCTGTTCGGCCTCACGCTCGCCCAGGGACCGGACGTCCAGCCCGTCACCGTCCTCCTCAACGCCTTCATCGGACAGCACGGGACGTCCTGGGGCGCCCTGATGGCCACCGCCACCCTCATCAGCATCCCGGTGGTCTGTGTGTTCGCCGTCTTCCAGCGCTTCATCGTCGGCGGGCTCACCGCAGGCAGCGTAAGGGGCTGAACGCCATGCATCCTCGTGACAGCACACCCTGGGTGGCACCGCCTCCACCCCTGACCCCGGCCGTGCTGGACCCCCTGGCCGGCGCTTGGGTCGCCCGCGCGGACACGGACGGCGTGACGCTCGACGTACGTACGGCGGCCGGACGTACCGGGATCCTCCGCCTGCGCCCCGCGACGGGCAACTCCCTGCGGATCACACTGCGGTTGGACGACGTACCCGCGGCGCCCCGGATCTCCGTCGTGACCGCACCGGAGGACACCCGTTGCACGGTCGAGCAGTCACCGGACGGGTTCACCCTCCACCTCGACAGGCTGCATCTGAACGTCCATCTGTCGCCCCTCGCCCTGGAACTGACGGACCCTCACCTCCGTCAGGCCGCCGACGTGAGCGACCCCACCGGCCGTACGACCGTCCTGCCCCTCGGTGTCACCGAACTCACGGACGGTCGACCGGCCTACCACGACAGCTGGGTCACCGAACCCGACGAGCACTTCTACGGCCTCGGTGAGCGCTTCACCGGCCCGGACCTGCGCGGCCAACGGGTCGACTGCTGGGTCGAGGACGCCCAGGGCTCGACCGGCACCCGCTCCTACAAGGCGGTCCCGTACCTGATCTCCAGCCGGGGTTACGCCGTCCTCGTGGACACCACCACCGCGGCCTCCTTCGACCTCGCCCACAGCAACACCGGTGCCTGGTCGCTCACCGTCCCCGACGAGGAGCTCGACTACTACCTGATCACCGGCACCCCCGCCGAGTGCCTGCGCACCTACCGCGACCTGACAGGCCCCGCCCTGCTGCCGCCGGAGTGGGCCTTCAGCCCATGGATCTCCGGAGGCTTCCGCCCGGAGAGCGCGGCCGACGTGTGCGAGCGCGCCCGCCGTGTACGTGAACTCGGCTTTCCCTGCGAGGTGTTGCACATCGACACGTACTGGCAGCGCGAAGGCTGCTGGTCGGACCTGGGGTGGGACACCGAGGCGTTCCCCGACCCGCGAGGGCTGATCGCCGACCTGTCCGGGCAGGGCTTCCACGTCTCGCTCTGGATGAACCCGTACGTCAGTGTCGACAGCCCGTACTTCGCCGAGGCGGACCGCAACGGCTGGTTCCTGCGCACCGCTTCGGGCGCCACCTGGATCGGCCAGGTCTGGGGAGGCGCGCACCCCGACTCGGGACTCCTCGACCTCACCCATCCCGGCGCGGTCGACTGGTTCCGGGACCGTATCCGCCAGGTGATGGCCACCGGTGTCTCGGTTCTGAAGACCGACTTCGGCGAGGCGGTCCCGGTGGACGTGGTCGCGTACAACGGCATGACCGGCGACCGTCTGCACAACCTCCACCCCCTCCTGTTCCACGACCTCGTCGCGGAGGTCACCCGGGAAGTCGCGGGCCACGGGCTGACCTGGGGCCGTTCGACCTGGACGGGCGGGCAGAGACATGGCGCCAAGTGGACCGGTGATTCCAACGCGAGCTGGCAGGACCTGGCGTCGACGCTGCGCGCGGGACTGTCGCTCTCCTTCTCCGGGCATCCCTTCTGGAGCCATGACATCGGTGGCTTCCACGGCACCCCCGATCCCGAACTCTTCGTCCGCTGGGCCCAGTTCGGACTGCTCTCGCCGCTCAGCCGCTTCCACGGCATGACGTCACGGCTGCCCTGGGACTTCGGCGAGGAGGCGTACGCGGCCGTCCTGCACGCGGCCCGCCTGCGCACGGGTCTGCTGCCGTACGTCCGCTCGGCCGCCGCCGACGCGGTCCGCACCGGCGAGCCGCTCGCCCGCCCCATGGCCCTGGACCACCCCGACCGCCCCGACGCCCACGCCGCCGACCTCCAGTACCTGCTCGGCCCGGACCTCCTGGTCGCCCCGCCGTACGCGCCGGGAGGACGCAGACAGGTGTGGTTCCCGCCGGGGGAGTGGCTGCCGTACACCGGCGGCCGGGGCCTGGTCACCGGCCCGCAATGGCAGCACGTCGAGCTGCCCCTCGCCACCGCGCCCCTCTGGCGCCGGGCCGGAGCGCACGTTCTGTGAGCGGAGTGTCGCTCACCGCCCCGGTGGTCGCGCTGACTGTCCGGGGCGCGTCCGAGGTGGGACTCTGGGACGAGAGAGAGGTATCCGCCGAGGGGACTCGGGAGGGCCCGATGGGACGTGATGTGCCGGCCCTGGTGTTCACGCGGGAGGACCGCCGTCGGTACCGGGACAAGATGCACACCTGCCTCGACGTCCTCGCGCAGATGCTGCGCGAGTCGGGCTTCGAGAGCGAGCGGCCGCAGGTCGGGCTGGAGATCGAGCTCAACCTGGTCGGCGACGACGGTCTCCCCGCCATGCGGAACACCGAGGTGCTCCAGGCCATCGCCGACCCCGCCTGGGCGAGCGAGCTTGGCCGCTTCAACCTGGAGATCAACGTGCCGCCGCGGCGGCTGACCGCCGGTGGTCCCGACTCCTGGGAGCAGGAGATCCGTGACGCCCTCAACCATGCCGAGGAACGCGCCTCGGCGGTCGGCGCACACCTGATCATGGTCGGGATCCTGCCCACCCTGGGCGAGACGGACGTCGGCGAGACCGCCCTGTCCGGCGACCCCCGCTACCGACTGCTCAACGAGCAGATCTTCGCGGCCCGCGGCGAGGACCTGCACATCAAGGTGGACGGCGTGGACCGGCTGGCCATGTACGCCGACGCCATCACCCCCGAGGCCGCCTGCACCAGCACCCAGTTCCATCTCCAGGTCGACCCCAAGGAGTTCGCCGACTACTGGAACGCGGCGCAGGCCGTCGCGGGTGTACAGATCGCCCTCGCCGCCAACTCGCCCTTCCTCTTCGGCCGGGAACTGTGGCGCGAGACCCGCATCCCCCTCTTCGAGCAGGCCACCGACACCCGCCCCCAGGAGATCAAGGCCCAGGGCGTACGGCCCCGGGTGTGGTTCGGGGAACGCTGGATCACCAGCGTGTTCGACCTCTTCGAGGAGAACGTGCGCTATTTCCCGGCGCTCCTGCCCAACTGCGACGAGGAGGAACCGCAGGAGACGCTCGACGGCGGCGGTGTTCCGGAACTGGGCGAACTGACCCTGCACAACGGCACGATCTACCGCTGGAACCGCCCGGTCTACGCGGTCACCGACAGCGGCCCGCATCTGCGCATCGAGAACCGGGTCCTGCCCGCGGGCCCCACGGTGGCCGACATCATCGCCAACGGCGCCTTCTACTACGGCCTGACACGCGCCCTCGTCGACGACGACCGACCGGTGTGGACCCGGATGTCCTTCGCGGTGGCCGAGGAGAATCTCCACACTGCCGCCCGTGACGGCATCGACGCCCGCCTGTACTGGCCGGGGGTCGGAGAAGTGCCGGTCACGGAGCTGGTGTTGCGGCGCCTGCTGCCGCTGGCCCACCGGGGCCTGGAGCTGGCCGGCATGGACGCCGAGTGGCGCGAACCCCTGCTCGGCGTCATCGAACAGCGCTGTGTCACCGCCCGTAACGGCGCCCTGTGGCAGGCGGAGACGGTCCACCAGCTGGAGACCGGTGTCTCCGACCGCCAGGAGGCGCTACGGCGCATGACGATGACGTACATGGACTACATGCATTTGAACGCGCCCGCGCACACCTGGCCCGTGGACTGATCACCGCCACTTCTCCGGTGGCGTCAGCGGTACCAGAACGGGCCGCCGCACCGACGTCGACAGCTCGATCCGCCGGCCCTCGGCCGACGAGCGGAGCAGGGCGGTCATCGTCTCCAGTACGTGCAGGGCGAGCTCACCGCCCGCGCGCGGCGCCCGCTGTCCGTCGGCGGCGACGAAGTCGAGCAGGCCGACGCCACGGGCGGCGCCGACGTAGCCCGCCGACGGCGGAAGCGTGCGCCACTCCGGCTCGCCCAGTCCGAGGAGCCGTACCTCGCCGTCGAAGTTGTTCGGGTCCGGGACCGTGAGGGTGCCCGTCTCGCCGTGCACCTCGATCGGCGCGGCCGTGGTCGCCACGCCGTCGAAACTCGTCGTGATCGTCGTCAGTGCTCCGCCCTCGTGTTCGAGGACCCCGGAGACATGGCTGTCGACCTCGACCGGGATCCGCTCGCCCGCGCGCGGCCCGGAACCGATGACCCGCTCGGCGCGCAGCCGGCTGGACGCCCCGATCACGGCCCGCACCGGGCCCAGCAGGTGCACCAGGGAGGACAGGTAGTACGGCCCCATGTCCAGCAGGGGGCCGCCACCGGGGGTGTAGTAGAAGTCGGGGTGGGGATGCCAGCGTTCGTGGCCCGGGGTGACCATCACCGCCGAGGCGAACAGGGGGCGGCCGATGGAACCGGCCTCCACCGCCGCCCGTGCCGTCTGGATTCCGGTGCCCAGGACGGTGTCCGGCGCGCATCCCACGCCGACCGCCGCCTTCGCCGCCGCCTCCAGGACGGCGTGGGCGTCGGCGAGTTCGGCGGCCAGCGGCTTCTCGCCGTAGACGTTCTTGCCGTGGGCGATGGCACCGAGGGCGATCTCGGCGTGCGCCGCCGGGACGGTCAGGTTCAGCACCGTGTCGACGTCCGGGCTGCTCAGCAACTTCTCGACGGACAGCGCCCGTGCGCCCGGCAGTTCGGCGGCGACCGCGGCCGAGCGGGAGGCGTCGAGGTCGGCGACCGCGGTGACGCGCACGGCGGAGCGGCCGACGAGCGTGTCGAGGTAGGCACGGGAGATGACGCCGAGACCTACGACGCCGATGCGGTGCGCGTCGCCCACAGCATGCCCCTCTCGATGACGGTACGGACGTTCGGGTTCTCCAGTACGTCGAGGCTGTGCCCCGGTGTCGTCACCACGACACGTCCGGCACCCCACTGCCGGGTCCACACCGCCGGCGAGGTGACCGGCCGGTGCCAGGGCTGCCACGGCTGTGCGGGATGGATGGTGGTGGCCAGGACGTCCATCAGGTCGTCGTGGAGCACCCAGTACTGCTCGGTGTGCAGCTCGAAGTCCTCGACGCCCGCGGTGACGGGGTGTTCACGCCCGAGATCGGTGATGTGGACGACGTAGGGCAGGAAGTTGTCCTCCTCACCGCCTCGCCGCTCGCACGGCTCCCTGCCCGGGTGGGTCGCGAACTGGCCGCCCACCAGGTGGAGATAGTCGCAGGAGGCACGGAACGAGTCGGCGATCCCGCCGTGCCAGCCGGTGAAACCCGTGCCGGCCACGACCGCGGCACTCAGTCCCGCGACCTGCTCGGCGGTGATCTCCGACATCGTCACGCACTGCACCACGAGGTCGGTGGCGGCCATCTCGGCGGTGTCGGCGTAGACGTCGGGCGACTCCTCGATCCGGACGTCGTATCCATGGCCTTCGAGGAAGGGCAGGAACAGCTCCGTGGCCTTGACCGGCTGGTGTCCCTCCCAGCCGCCTCGCACCACCAGGGCCTTCTTCCGTGTCATCTTGTTCCTTTGTGGGGCAGGAAAGGGGTCGTGGGGGAATTCCCCCAGGCGGGTCGGAGGAAATCCCCGTTCCGGTGTCCGGTGCGTGTTCGTAGCTTCGACTGCATGAGGTTCATGAGGTCGACCACCAGGAAGCAGCCATGATCGAAGCCCGCGGACTCACCAAACGCTATGGGGACAAAGTCGCCGTCGACGGACTCGGCTTCGAGGTCCGTCCCGGCGCGGTCACCGGATTCCTCGGCCCCAACGGGTCCGGGAAGTCCACCACCATGCGCATGATCATGGGCCTCGACCGGCCCGACACCGGCACCGCACACGTCAACGGCAAGCCGTACGGGGAGCTGCGCTGGCCGCTGCGCGAGGTCGGGGCCCTGCTGGAAGCCCGCACCCACCACCCCGGCCGCAGCGCGCGGAGCCACCTGGCCGCGCTGGCCGCCGCGAGTGGCATCCCCCGCGCCCGGGTGAACGCCGTCCTTGACATCGTCGGGCTGACCGAGGTGGCGGGCAGGCGGGCCGGTGGTTTCTCGCTCGGCATGTCCCAGCGGCTCGGTATCGCGGCGGCACTGCTCGGCGACCCGGCCGTCCTCCTCTTCGACGAGCCTGTCAACGGCCTGGACCCCGAGGGTGTGCGCTGGATCCGCACGCTGATGAAATCGCTCGCCGCCGAAGGGCGGAGCGTCCTGCTCTCCAGCCATCTGATCAGTGAAATGGCGCTCACCGCCGACCACTTGATCGTGATCGGCCGGGGCCGACTGCTCGCGGACACCAGCGTCACCGAACTGACCGCAGGCGGGCGGTTGTTGGAGGAGGCGTTCTTCGAACTCACCCGTGACAGCGCGGAGTACCGGGGCATCGCGCCGACGGCCCGCCGAAGGAGGCAGTCATGACCGCTCTGATGACGGGGCACTACGGATTCACCCACGCGGCACGCATGGAGTGGATCAAACTGCGCAGCCTGCGCTCGACGCTGTGGGCGCTGCTCGCCACCGTGGTCGGAATGATCGCCATCGGTGTCCTCACCATGGCCAACACCAAGGCACCCGGCGCCGCGCAGGCGGACACCTTCGACCCCGTGAACAACCTCCTCGCGGGCCTCGCCCTCGGCCAGCTCATCGTCGGAGTGCTGGGCGTGCTCGTCGTCACCGGCGAGTACTCCTCGGGCGCCGTCCGCTCCACCCTCGCCGCCGTTCCGAACCGGCCACTCCTTCTCTCCGCCAAGGCCGGAGTCTTCGGCCTGGTCACGCTGGCGATCGGAGAGGCGATCACCTTCGTCACCTTCTTCACGGGACGGCTCGCCCTCGACCCGGCGGTGCCCCGGCTGGCCCTCGGCGACCCCGGGGTGCTGCGCGCGGTGGTGCTCTCCGGTGTGTATCTCGCCCTGGTCGGGCTGATCGGTATCGCGATCGGGGCCGTCGTACGGCACACCGCGGCGGCCGTCGGGACACTGGTCGGGCTGTTGTACGTGGTACCGGCGGCGCTCGCCGGACTGACCGGCACCACGGTGGCGAAGTTCTTCCCGACCATGATTGTCGGAAACTCGCTGGCCGTGTCCAAGCCGGTGGCCGAGTGCCTCTCGCCGTGGGTGGGCTTCGCGGTGCTGTGCCTGTACGTGGTGGCGGCGCTGGGGGCCGGTGGCTGGCTGCTGGTGCGGCGGGATGCCTAGAGCCATGCAGCCCGCCCGCTCGCTGGAACAGGACACTGGAACCATGCGCGACACACCAGACACGGTGCGGCCGGGAGCCCTGCGGACCGTCCTGCGTGCCCCCTTCACCACCCGCGCCTGGTCCGAAGCCGCGTACTGCCTGTTCGGCTTCCCCTTCGCGCTCGCCGGTTTCCTTCTCGTCGTCGTGCTTCTCGCCGTCGGTGCCGGATTCGCCCTCTCGCTCGTCGGTGCCGTCCTCGGGCTGCTGCTGGTCGCCGCGGCCCTCGGCCTGGCGCGGGCCCTCGCCGTGGTGCACCGGGGCCTGGCCGGGAGACTGCTGGGGGAGGCCGTACGGACGCCTGTACCGCACAGGCCGACGGGCGGGGCGTTCACGCGTCTGGACTCACGGTTGCGGGACGCGACGGGCTGGCGTTCGGTGGCCTATGTCCTGGTGAAGCTGCCGGTCGCAGCCTTCGGTCTGGACGCGGTCGCCTGGTGGGTCACCGGTCTGATCAACCTCTCCGCGCCCCTGCGCTGGGCCTTCGGGCAGCGCCCCATAGAGACCGTCAATCCGACCCCGGTCGGCGGGGGCGCGCCCCACAGCACCTCCTTCGCGGGCACCTTCGTGACGGCCGCCGCCGGCGTGGTCATCCTCTTGGGTGCACCCTGGTTCACCCGGGGTGTCGTTGCCGTGGACCGGTTTCTGGTGCGGGCGCTGCTCGGCCCCGGCGCGATGACCGAACGGGTACGGAACCTGGAGGAAACCCGTGCCCTCGCCGTCGACGACTCCGCGGCCCTCCTGCGGCGCCTGGAGCGGGACCTGCACGACGGGGCCCAGGTCAGGCTCGTCGCGCTCGCCCTGAGCCTCGACATGGCCAGGGAACACCTGGGCCCGGACGGTGACGCCCGGGTGCGCCGACTGGTCGAGTCCGCGCACCACAACGCCACCGAAGCCCTCGCCGAACTCCGCGACCTCGCCCGCGGCATCCACCCGCCCGCCCTCGACGACGGCCTCCCCGACGCCCTCGCCACCCTCGCCGCGCGCAGCACCGTCCCCGTCGAACTGGCCGTCGACGTCCCCGACCGGCCCACCCCGGCCATCGAGACGATCGCCTACTTCTGCGCCGCCGAACTGCTCACCAACGTCATCAAGCACAGCGGCGCCCACCATGCCGTGCTGAGAGTGACGCAGCTGGACGGCGTGCTGCGGCTGTGCGTCACCGACGACGGACGGGGCGGCGCGGAGACCGGGACCGGCAGTGGTCTGACGGGGCTGACGCAGCGCGTCCGTACGGTGGACGGCACGCTGGACATCAGCAGTCCCGCGGGCGGGCCCACGTCGGTGACGGTGTCGCTGCCGCTCCATGCGTGAGCGCGCAGAGGGTGAGACCATGCCGCCCATGCGCATCGTGATCGCCGAGGACGCCGCCGTACTGCGGGAGTTGCTCGCCCAGATGCTGACCGAGCGCGGCCACGAAGTGTGCGCGGCCGTGGGCGACGCCGAGGCGCTGAGGGCGGCCGTGGCCGAGCACCGGCCGGACGTCACCGTCGTCGACATCCGCATGCCGCCCACCCACACCGACGAGGGACTGCGCGCGGCGATCGACATCCGGGAGCGACAGCCCGGGACCGGGGTACTGCTCTTCTCGCAGTACGTCGAGACGAAGTACGCCACCAGGCTGCTCGCCGCCGGATCCGCCGGCGTCGGCTATCTGCTCAAGGACCGGGTCGCCAACGTCGCCGAGTTCACCGAGGCGTTGACCCGGGTCGCGGCGGGCGGCACCGCCCTCGACCCCGAGGTGGTGACCCAGCTGGCCGGTGCGGGGAGACGCCGGAACGACCTCGCCCTGCTGACCGAACGTGAGCGCGACGTACTGGCGTTGATGGCGCAGGGCCGGTCCAATGCGGCGATCGCCCAGACACTCGTGGTGTCGGCGGGCACGGTGGAGAAGCACATCGCGGCCGTCTTCGCCAAGCTGGGCCTGTCGACCTCCGAGGACGCCAACCGGCGGGTGCTGGCGGTGCTGAGGTACCTGGGGGCCTGAACCTCGCGGCGGAGGACGGGATTTCGACAACTTCCATATTGGTATGGACCTGTCAATAGTGAGCGGCTAGTCTCTGCCGGGCCACACCACTGAGAGCGCTCTCAGAGAACTCTGCCATCCCGTTGGAACAACGAAGGGCAATCTCCATGAGACGCACCGGAATCATGCGCGCGGGCCTGGCCGTGCTGCTCCTGCTCGGCGCCGGAGCGACCGCGAGCACGGTCCCCGCCACCGCCGACGAGAAGCAGCCCGCCTCCGCCGGTCTCCTCACGGCGATGCAGCGGGACTTCCATCTCACCAAGGCCGAAGCCAAGGCGAGGCTCGCCGCCGAACGGCGGGCCACCGCGCTGGAACCCAAGGTCCGCCGGGTCGCCGGAGCTTCCTTCGGCGGCTCCTGGTTCGACGCGACCGCCAACACCCTGACCGTCGGCCTCGCCCGGGGCGCGTCCGCCACCACTGTCCGGGACGTCCGGGCGACGGGTGCAACCGTCCGGACCGTTGCCCACAGCGCCCGCGAACTCACCGCCGCCCAGGCGAAGTTGGACAAGCTCTCGCCACCGGACGCCATCAGCAGCTGGCATGTCGACGCCGAGGCGAGCACGGTCGTCGTGAACGTGGTCGAGGGCAAGCAGTCCGACAACGATGTGCGCGCCTTCCTCGCCCGTGCCCGTACGGCAGGCCCGATCACCGTCGAGCAAGTACCCGCCGCGCCCACGACCTTGGCCGCCGGAACCGTCGGCGGAGACCCGTTCTACACCGGCAACGTCCGCTGCTCCATCGGCTTCTCGGTCTACGGCGGCTTCGTGACCGCCGGGCACTGCCGCCAGCCCAGCACCGCGGTGTACGGCTGGGACCGCTCCTACGTCGGGAACTTCCAGGCGGGCACCTTCCCGGGCGACGACTACGGCTGGGTCAGCGTCGGCAGCGGCTGGTGGACCGTACCCGTAGTGCTCGGCTGGGGCACCGTCTCCGACCAGCTCGTGCGCGGCTCCAACGTGGCGCCGGTCGGCTCCTCGGTCTGCCGCTCCGGATCGACCACCCACTGGCACTGCGGCACGGTCCTCGCGATGAACGAGACCGTCAACTACAGCCAGGGCGCGGTCTACCAGATGACCAAGACCAGCGTCTGCGCCGAACCCGGTGACTCCGGCGGCTCGTTCATCAGCGGCGACCAGGCCCAGGGCGTCACCTCCGGCGGCTGGGGCGACTGCTCCAGCGGCGGCGAGACCTGGTTCCAGCCCGTCAACGAGATCCTCAACCGCTACGGCCTGACCCTGCACACCGCCTGAACCGACGACCGCGTGGGCCCGGCCTGTTCGCGTCGGGCCCACACCCGGCCCGCCCCGCTCAGGTGACGTCGGCCACCGAAAAGATCCCCGGGCCGGCCACCCCGTACAGCACGTCACCCACCAGCAGTGGCGGTACCGAACTCGGGCTCAGCTCCTCGAAGGAGCGGCCCGCCGTGTCGAAGGACGGGGCGGTGCGGCCGATCTCCTTGCCGGTCTCCGGGTCGAGGGCAAGGACGCTGGTGTCCGGCATCGTCACATACAACCGCCCCGCGTGGTAGGCCGGTTCGCTGAAGACGCGCAGGTCCCGCGAGCTGGACCACAGCGGCTTGCCCCGCTTCACGTCGAGCGCGAGCAGGGTCTCGTTGCCGTAGTCGAAGATGTACATCGTGTCGCCCTCCACCAGCGGCGGCGCCTCCGGCTCGACACTCCAGGGGAAGTCGATCCGGCGGGTCTTCCCACTGCCGAGGTCCTGCACGAAGAAGGCCGCGGAGACGCCGGAGTCGTCCTCCCAACGCGCGTAGTACGCCGTGCCGTCGTGGACCGTGGCCAGCCACAGATCGCCCTTCGGCGCGTCGACGGTGCCCAGCGTCCTGCCGGTCTTCACGTCGAGGCGGGCGACGCCGCCGTCACCGCCGCGCAGATCGGCGTAGAGCGTGCCCTCGGGGCCCTCGTAGAAGGGGAGCGACGAGGCGGAGGTCAGTTCGCGGCGCCACAACTCCTCGCCCGTGCGCGGCTGGTACGCCGCGTAGCGTGCCGTGTCGGAGGTCCCGAGCTGGTCCAGGCGCACCAGCAGCACGCCGTCCAGAACGTCGAACTCGCCGAGCGGGCCCTTCAGTTGCCACAGTCGCTTGCCGGTCTTCCCGTCGAAGGCGTCGACGCCCTCCGACCGGTCCGCGCTGTTGACGAACACCACGCCGTCATGGACGGCCGGTTGACGCACCGAGAAGCTGCTGACCTGCTTGCGGCTCATGGACTTCGTCCAGTCCACGTTTCCCGTCGCCGGGTTCAGCCGTGTCAGGGCGATCCGCTCGGAGGAGCAGAAGACACCGAGCGCGTCCGGAACGCACGACGGGCCGACCGTACCGGCGCCGTCCTCCGTCATGGTGTTGTGCCAGGGCCGCCAGCCGGCCGGTGCGGCCACGGCGGGCGACGCTCCGGGGGTGGTGCGGACGACCTCGTCGGCCTGGCTCGTCGGGTCGTCGGCCACCACGGCGGCCGTGGCCGCCCCTGCCCCGCCGAGGAGGGTCATGACCGCCACGGCGGCCCACAGTCTTCGTCCGCGGCGGCGCCCGGGCCTGGTCGGCTCGGCGCTGCCGAACGGTGCCGTCGCCGTTTCCGACGCCAGGACCTCCGGCGTCCGCTCCGTGACGGGCCCTTCCTCGGACAGGTCCTCCGACAGCCCCGCCAGGCCCTCCAGCACCTCGCTCGACGTGGGCCGGTCCGCGGGCTCCTTCGCCAGGCACCGGGCGACCAACGGGCGCAGCGGCGCGGGCAGTTCACGCAGCCGGGGCTCGCCGTGCACGGTGTTGTACGCGGCCAGATAGGCGTTCTCCGCCTCGAAGGGGCTGTGCCCGGTGGCCGCGTACACGAGCACCGCGCCCAGCGAGAAGACGTCCACCGCGGAGCCGACCTCGTGCGGTCGGCTGAACTGCTCCGGTGCCATGAACGGCGGCGAGCCCATCACCATGCCGGTCTGGGTGCGGACGTCGCTGTCGGCGGCGCGCGAGATACCGAAGTCGATGACGCGTACGGCCCCGTCGTCGCCCTCGCCGTCCAGCAGCAGCACGTTGCTCGGCTTGAGATCCCGGTGCACGACCTCCGCGCGGTGGATCTCCCGCAAAGCCTCCGCGAGTTCGGTGCCGAGACGGCGCAGGGCGGGCCAGTCAAGGGGCCCCTCTTCGTCGACCCGGTCGGCGAGCGTACGGCCCGGGACGAACGCGGTGGCCATCCACGGCGGCTCCGCCTCCGGGTCGGCGTCCACGACCGGTGCGGTGAACGCGCCGCTGACCCGGCGCGCGGCCGCGATCTCCTGCCGGAACCTGGCCCGGAACTCGGGGTTGTCGGCGTACCGCGTGTGGACGACCTTGACGGCTACGGCCCGTCCAGAGGAGGACCGGCCGAGATAGACGACACCCATGCCGCCGGTCCCGATCCGCGATTCGAGCCGGTAGCCGCCGACAGACTCCGGATCGTTCTCGCGCAGGGTCACCGCGTCTCCTTCACCGCTTCCGGCCTTGACCGTTCCGGTCCGGACACTTCTGACAGGGACCCCTCACTCTAGAGGGGCGCCGATCTGCGGGGGACGACGATCTCGGCCTTGCCGTGGCGTCGAACTCCGCGACATCACCGTTCGCAGGAGGAAGCAAGGGGTCAATCCCGGCACCTGGCCCCTATTCTGGGGAGGCATGAAGGGGGCTCGGGGCGGGAGTGCGTGCGGTGAAGTACCGGAATCGGAGGGGTCGTTCGGCCCGCTCGTCGTCGCCGGGCAGCCGATGTACCTGAGGGCCGCGCACGTCGAACTCCCCGCGGAGAACCCCGACCCGACCGTACTGCCCTCGGTCACCCTGCCCGGACGAGGCTGGGACCGCGGCGCTCACCCCGGCGAACTGCCTCTGCCGCACGGCCAGTTGCTCGCGGGCCAGTACCGGCTGATCCGGCCCCTCGGCTACGGCGGGATGGGCGAGGTCTACCTCGCGCTCGACACCAAGGTCGACAACCGCGAGGTCGCCATCAAGGTGCTGCATCCCGATCAGGCGGGGGCCGCGTCGGGTGCCCTGGCCCGCGAGCGGCGGGCCCTGGTCGACCTCGGCCACGACGACATCATCCGCGTCTTCAACTACGGCCATCACCCCGAGGTCGGGGACTTCCTCGTCCTCCAGTACGTGGACGGGCTCACGCTGGAGGAGGTCAGGGCGCGGGCCAAGCTGAACCCGGGCGAGTTCGGCGACCACCGCTTCCACGAGTTCGTCCTCGCCTACGGGGTGCGGATCCTGTCCGCCCTCGCGTATCTGCACGCCGACCGGCCCGCCAAGGTCTACGGCGACCTCAAGCCGGACAACGTCATGCACGACGGCACCACGACGAAGATCATCGACGTGGGGAGCGTCCGCCCCGCCGGGGCCCCCGGGATGACCACGGACGGCTTCAGCGCACCGACGGTCGGTCCCAACGGCGAGTCCAGAGGGCAGGACGACCTGTTCAGCCTGGGGGAGACACTGCGGAGGCTGAGTGGGCTCGGTACAGGGGCGGAGGACCTTGCGCGGCTGGGGGACCTTGGGATGCTGGCGGTGGGGGCGGGAAGGGTGTCCGCTGGGGAAGGGGCGGCGGGTGTTCGGGAGGGGCTGCGCGAGGAGAGGGCGGCGGGAGTTCGGGGGGCCGTGGTCGCAGAGGGGACGGCGGGAGTTCAGGGGACCGTGGTCGCAGAGGGGACCGCGGGCGACGCGGGGGCGCCGGGTGTCCGGGGAGCGCCGCGCGACGAGGGGTCCTTGACCGCAGAGGGGGCGGCGGATGTCCGAGGGGCTGCTCGCGACGAGGGGGTGGCGGGCTCCCGCGAGGCCGCGGGCGCAGAGGAGAACGGGGGCGACGAGGGGGTGGCGGGGGGCCGCGAGGCCGCGGGCGCCGATGCGGCACCGCATCCCGAACAGGGGCGTGGCGCCGATGAGGCACCGCCTGCCGAGAGCGAGCCGCGTATTCAAGAAGCACCGCCCGCCCCACTGCCCCCGCCGACCAAGGAGCCGTGGGCGGTCCAGGACGCCACCGCCCCCGTGCCCCGTGGCCTGGGCCTGCTCTCCCTCGCCCGTGTTCTGCATCGCGCGACGCTGAGCGAGCCCGCCGGACGGTTCGCCGACGCACGCGAGATGGATCAGCAACTACGCGGTGTCTTCCGTGAGTTGCGGTCACTGCGCACCGGCAGCGAGACATTCGAACCCTCGCCGCTCTTCCTCCAGTCCGCGTACGCCCTCGACGGCGCCCTGGGCTCCGCACCACCCCTCGCGCACTGGACCGGCCCCGCCGCCCCGTCGCCGTTCGCCCCGCCCACGCCCGCCGAAGTCGCCCAGCGCCTGCCCGTCCCGCGCCCCGACCCCCGCGACGAGCACCACGCCGAGCTGAGCCGACTCGCGGACGCCGCCCCGGAGGCCCTGCTCCAGCACATCGGCGACTGGCGGGACTCCACGGAGGTCCACCTCCTGCGCTGCCGCCTGCGGTTGCGGAACCCGGCGGACGGACCGGACGCCGCCGAACGGGAACTGAGGGCGGCCGAGGCACGGATCGGCCCCCGACGCGCCCCGTACGACTGGCGGCTGGACTGGCACCACGGGCTGCTGGCTCTCGCCAGGGACCAAGTCGCCGCGGCCTGGCGGCACTTCGACCGGGTGTACGCGGCGATCCCCGGCGAGTACGCGCCCAAGCTGGCCCTCGGCCACTGCGCGGAACGCCTCGGCCGATGGCACGAGGCCCTGACCTTCTACGAGGCGGTCCGGCTGCGCAACCCGTCCCTGGGCAGCGCGGCCTTCGGCGCCGCACGCGCCCGCCTCGCCCGCGACGGCGAAACGGCACGCAAGGAGGCCGTACGCGAACTCGACGCCGTACCACAGCACTCGCGGCACCGGACCGCGGCCCGCACCGCTGCCGTGCGGATCGGCATCGGGTACGTGCGGACGGCCGAGCGGGACGACGAGGTGCCGCAGCTGCTGGGCGAGGTGCTGGGGCGTCTCGCGCTGCTCTTCCACGCGCACGGACTGACCGACGAGGAGGCCAGGGTCCGGATGACCGTCGAGGTGTGGGAGGCCGTACAGGGCGCCCTCGCCCGCGGGGCCCTCGACGCGGCCGGGCTCGCGGCCCTGTCCGCCGGAGCCGACCCCCGCCTGGGTCTCCCGCCCGACGAACACGCGCTGCGCGAGGACCTCTCCCGCCGCTATGTCACCCTCGCCCACCAGGCCGCCCGCTCCGCCGCCCCCGAGGACGCGGCCGTGGCCGAGATCCTCCTGGACCGCGCCTACGAGTTCCGCCCGCTCGCCTTCCGACATCACAGGGACAGCCCATGGCTCGGCAAGAGAGTCGCCGACTGGCTCCGGACGGTCGCTTACGCGCCCTCGCACAGGGCACCTTCCGCCTCGCGCGGGCCGTCGCCGCCGTAACCGCCGAACTCGCCCGCCGTATCCACCGATACGCCTGGCCCTCCACCACCGGCCGCCGCAACCGCGCGTTTCTGCGGGACCGGCTCGTCGCGCTGCCGCTGCTCGCCGTGGTCGCCTTCGGGGCGTTCGGCTGGACCTACGCGGGCGTGCGCGGCGACTCCGCGTACATCCGGGAACGCGCGGCACCCGCGCTGGTCGACCTCGCGGACGCCCGGGCCTCGCTGCTCATCGCGCAGGGCGAGGCCGAGCGGAACCTCGCCGAAGGGCGGGCGGCCGAACTCAGCGGGCTCAGCGAGCGGTACCGGACCCGGATCGCCCGCGCCACGCAGAGCCTGAACCAGGTCACTCGCAGCGGCGCCCTCACGGTCGCCGAGGAGCAGGAACTGCGGGTCGTGTCCGCGCTGGTCGTCGACTACACCGGCTGGATCGGCCGGGCCCAGGGCCATGCCACCGACCCGGTGCTGCGCGACGCCGAACTCACCTACGCGCGCAGCATGCTCTGCTCCCAGGCCGTCGCCGCGAGCGGCAAGAACCCCTACCCCGCGTGCCCGGCCGCGACCGGCTCCGGCGCGACCTCGATCGTCGACCGGGTCACCGGCCTTGAGGGGCGGCTGCGCGAACGGCTCGCCGAGCGGGCCGGCTGGGGCGCGGGCGCCATCACCGCGGCGGTCGTCGCAGCGCTCGCCTTCGTCCTGCTCGCCGCCGGGCTGTGGCGGACGGTGTCCTTCCTGCGCCGCCGCTTCCGGATCCGGCTGAGCATCCCGCTCGCGGCCGCCGCCCTCACGCTGCTCGCCGTGCCGTTCCTGACGGTCGACGCCCTGCTCGCCCTGCACGCCCAGCACAAGACCGTCCCCTTCGCGGACGCGCTGGCCGAGCGGACCTCGCCGGCGACGGAGACGGTCGCCGAGGAACGCCCCTTCGCCGGGCCGGACCCACGGGCCATCGAGACGCTCCAGACACGGATCGACATGGGCCTCGCGGACGGGCGGCTCGCCTTCCTCGACGGGATCGCCCCGTTCGTGTTCCCGGCCGGCCTGACCGCCGCGGCCGTGATCGCCGCCACCCTGCACACCTACCGTCGCGAGTATCTCGTCGTCACCCGCCCGGGAGCCGTCGCATGAGTCGTGTCCTGCGCGTCCTCCTCGTGGCCTGTCTGCTGGCCCTCGTCCCCGGCTGCGGATCGGACACCCGCGACCCGCTGGTCGTCCTCGGCCCCTGGACCGGCGAGGAGGGCAAGGCCTTCGAAGCCGTCCTGGACAAACTGGACGACGGGACCGGACGGACGTACACCTACGAGGGCACCCGCTCACTCCGCGAGACGCTTGTCTCGCAACTGGAGGCCGACGACCCACCGGACGTGGCGGTCCTCAACAGCATCGGCGAACTCACCGAGTACGCCCGCCGCGACAGGCTGAAGCCGCTCGACGCGGAGACCGCCCAGCGTGCCTATCCGCCCTGGGTGCCGGTGCTGATCGTGGACAACAAATCGCGCCCGTACTGGGTGCCGCTGAAGGCCGACCTCAAGAGCCTGGTGTGGAGCAAACGGGACGCGCCGGGCGACAAGCCCACCTGGTGCGTGGGGCTCGCCTCCCAGGCCACCTCCGGCTGGCCCGGCACCGACTGGATCGAGGACCTCGTGCTCCACCAGGCGGGTCCCACGGTCTACGACGAGTGGGCCAGGGGCCGCCTCGACTGGCGCGACCCGGCCGTCGAGCGCGCCTGGACCACCTGGGCGAAGCTGCTCGGCAAGCGCTCCCCGGCGTCGGTGGAACGGTCCCTGACCACGTCGTACGAGGGCGTGCCGGGGGCGGGCGGACAGCCGAGCGGCCTGCTCGACTCACCCGGATTCGCCTGCACGCACGAGCACCAGAGCGCCTTCATCCGGTACGTCTACGCGGGCGACGACGTGAAGGTCGAGCCGTCGGCCCGATATCTGGACGGACCGCCCGCATACCAGGACGCCTTCGAGGTCGCGGGCGACATGGCCGCGGTCTTCAGCGACGACCCGGACGCCCAGCAACTCGTGGAGCGGCTGTCGAGCCCGGCCGGGCGTAAGCTCTGGTGGGCGGCGGCGGATCCCGCGGTACGGCCACTGTTCCCGGACACGGCAGGGTTGTCGCCGCCGGCCTCCGCGACGCCGGTCGAGCGGAAGATCGACTCCTTGCTCACCTCCGGCGCCCGCGTGCTCTGCTTCGACGCCTCCGACGTGATGCCGCCCGAACTCCGGGACGCCTTCCACCGCGCGGTCCTGGAGTTCTTCCGCGACCCGACCCAGCGGCAACTCGACTCGCTGCTCCAGCAGTTGGAGACCGTACGCGTCCAGGTGAACAGGGACTCCGGCACCGACCGCTCGTTCCGGCCGGCGCAGCACATCTGCGAGTGAGCATCACGCGCCGGCGCTGTCCACGTCGTGGCGGAGTGCGTGGGCGACGGCCGGGCCTGACAGGCTGGTGTCATGTGCTGGAGTGCGACAGCGGATCTCGTGGCGGGCGCGGCCATCACCTCCGTCGGGGCGGCCTGTGTGATCCGGACCCGCCGCGCCAAAGACCTGCCCCTTGCCGCGCTGCCCTTGTTGCTCGGCGCCCACCAACTGGTCGAGGCCCGTATCTGGTACACGGGGGGCGGGACCGGCGCGGCCACCGTCACCTGGGCCGTCATCGCCCTGCCGGTGCTCGCCGTGTGGGTGCCGGTGGGGGTGTGGTGCGCAGCCCCACGCCGAGCCGGACGCCGGGTGACGGCGTTCGTGGCGGTGGGCGCACTGACCGCCGCCTTTCTCGCCCACGGCCTCGCCACCCGCCCGGTCCGGGCCGAGATCCGCGGCCACACCATGGCCTACGTCATCGGACTGCCCCGGGCGGAGCTGCTTGTCGCGGGCTACCTGATCGCCACGGTCGGCGCGCTGCTGCTCTCCGGTGACCGTTGGCTCACGGGCCTGGGGGTGCTGGCCGGAGCGAGCGCCCTGGTGTGCTGGCTGCTGTGGCGGCTGGAGTTCGTGTCGACCTGGTGCGCGCTGGCGGCGGTCTGCTCCGCGGTCCTGTACGGGTGGGTGAGCCGACGTGCCACGCGGGGAGAACCGGCCCCGGCGTGGAACGCCCGGCGTTGACGAGCTCTCGAACCACTCGATGACCCGGCCCGGTTCGATCGGGTCGAGGTTCGGAGCCAACGCCGTGGCAATGCCGAACGTCACTGGACGGAATGGCGACGTAGTGCACGGTCCCGTGGCCCAGGGACAGCAGATGCCGGGTCGCCTCGTAGGCGGCCTCGCGGTCGTCGGCCCACACCCAGGGGGCGGTTGTCCGTGGGCGGACTCGCCGGGGTCTCGACCACGCCGACGACCGGCAGCCCGGCCGCGGCCGCCTCCAGAGCCCGGACGCCCGCCGGGTCGTAGGCGATCACGATCAGCCCGCCACCCTCGTCGGCGGCGCGCTGAACCTCGGCGGTGACGGCCGCCTCGTCGGCCGATTGGAGGACGCCCACGCCGACCGGGTAGGCCGCCGCGCGGGCGGCCTCCTCGATGCCCTGGAGGATCGAGGCGTAGCCGTATTGCGTGGTGCTGGCGGTGAGCACGGTCACGGCCCGGCTGCGGCCCCTGGCCAGGGCGAGCGCGGCGGCGCTGCGCCGGAAGCCCAGCTCGTCGATGGCGGCGAGGACCCGCTCCCGCGTCGACGAAGAGCGTGACCGGTCGCCAACGGAACATCCGACGGCTCACCGGTCAGGGGCGTCCGCCGTCAGCGCGGTTGGTACGACCTGGGCAGCGTCATACCGCGGTCGGCCATGATCTGCCGTACGTCGTCGGGGTAGTTGGTGATGATGCCGTCCACGCCGGCGTCCATGAGCGCCTCCACGGTGGCCGGGTCGTCGCAGGTCCACGGGATGACCTTCAGACCCCGGGCGTGCGCCGCCCGCACCATGGTCCGGTCGGCGTAGAAGCGGAAGCCGGGGTCGCCGACCTTGCCGCTCTGCGGGAAGCCGTAGTTGGGGGAGAGGGCCCTGACTCCGGGGACGGTGGCGGCGGCCCTGACGAAGTCGCCGCCGTAGTCGTCGGCGTCGATGCCGCCCAGCCACGGGGACGCGCCCGGTTGGCCGACCTGGAGGAAGTCGTAGTTGGTGAGCGCGACGAGCGGCCATTTCGGGGCCAGTTCGTGCATCGCCTTCAGCGCCCCCCAGTCGAACGACTGGATGGTGACCTGCTTCTCGATGCCCGAGCGGTGGATCTCCTCGTAGACGCGCCGCACGAACAGCTCACGCGGGGCGGTCTGTTCGGGCGCGCCCGCCTCGACCTTCGTCTCGATGTTCAGCTTGACCTGTTTGGCGCGGTAGCTCTTGACCAGGTTCAGGACGTCCTTCAGCTCGACCATCCGGAAGCCCTTCACCACCTCCTGCTCCGGGAAGCCGGGCAGCTGCTGGTAGCCGCAGTCCATGGTCCTGATCTGAGCCAGCGTCAGATCCTTGATGTACTTGCCGACATACGGGTACATCGGGTCGCCGGCCGTCACCGGTCCGGTGTCACGGCACTTGACCGCGCTGATCTGCCGATCGTGGTTGACGACGACCTTCCGGTCCTTGGTGACATGGGTGTCCAGCTCCAGCGTGGACACCCCGAGGCGCATCGCCTTGCCGAAGCCCTCAAGGGACTCCTCGGTCGTCATGCCGATCCCGCCGCGGTGGGCCTGGAGGTCGAAGTGCGGCTTGGGACCGGGCAGTCGGTGACCGTCGTACGCTGTCGCGGGCGCGGCGACCGACAGTGCGAACAGCGGCGCCAGCGCCAGGCCGGCGAGGACATGTCTTGTGGACATCGACACCTCACTCGTGTGGGTCGGGATGCCCACAGACGCTAGTGAGGGCTCAGCCCTGTTCAACCCCCGGGACGTGATCCGGCCGTGAATGTCCGGGGAACGCCGTTCCGGTCGGCCGTGCGGCACTGGTACCGCGGATGTGTCACGCCCCTCCCGTTCGATGTGCCCGGTTCCGGGACCGTCGAACAGCCGGCGTCGTCCGCCGCCGGGCAGGACCGTGACGAGGCGGATCTCGGGTCGGTCCCGGCGGTCGGGCAGGGCGCAGCGCTCCCAGGCCGCGTCGGCGCCGTGCGCCATCACGTCAGGGGCGTCGGTGGCGACTTGCGGTCGCCCGGTGCACTCCTTGACGTCGCGGGTCAGCACGAAGATCGGAAGGCCGTTGCCGTGGTCGCCCTGCCGAGGCTCGACCGGATCGAAGGCGGACCTGCCGGGGGATGACCGCTCCGGTGGCCCTGGGCTCGCGGAACACCTTTCCTTTC
This sequence comes from Streptomyces sp. NPDC019531, assembly GCF_044903305.1. Taxonomy (NCBI): domain Bacteria; kingdom Bacillati; phylum Actinomycetota; class Actinomycetes; order Kitasatosporales; family Streptomycetaceae; genus Streptomyces; species Streptomyces sp. NPDC019531. Next base: position 61,022 of record NZ_JBJDQL010000036.1, read on the forward strand.
GTGCTCAGAACCGGACGTTCGTGGGCGCGTCCCTCGTCGCGATGCAGGGGATCGAGCGTCATGCGTTCCGGTACGAGGCTCCAGGCGATCTCCGCCGAGCCGACAGCCTACGAGGCGCCCTGCTGGGGCGAGTTGAGCGCCCGGCCACGCGGAGCACCGCCGCCGACCCGCGAATTCCGGCGACTTGATCGGCTACGCCACCCGGCGGGGTCGCCACCCCTTCGTGTCGCGTCGGTCGAACAGCCCGCCCCCGGCCGCGGAACGGCCCATGACCTTCGCGGTCGTCGGGTCCGGCGATGACACCGTCGAGGAGTATGGACATGCAGAGCACGATGCGCGACACGCGCTTCCACGTCCGCACTCGGGGCCAGACCGTCCGCGGGAGTCCCCGCCCGCGCCTCCTGAGACCGTCCGGAACCGGTGAACCCGTCGTCAGGGCGTGGGGATACCGGCCGGACGGGCTGCTCGGCCGAGGCGGACCGGGACGCCGGGGGAGTACAGGACGCTGACCGGGGCCTCGGTGGGGGTGGGCAGGCCGGCCGTGGTGACCAGGTCCTGGTCGCAGGTGAGGAGGTCGGCGCGGTGGAGAGGCCAGCGCGGGTGGTCGTTGGGGAGGTAGGCCAGGGACTCGGGTCCGCCGAAGAAGGCGTTGTGCATGCCCCAGCGGGCGGTCAGGAAATGCTCCAACTCGGTGGGCTCCTCGATGCGTTCACCGGTCCGTACCGTGATGCGGCTGTGCGCGCCGCGCGGTCCTGGCCAGCGGCGGGAGCTGGTGTAGGTGACGGTGTCATCGGCCCTGCGGACGGTCATCCGGGACCAGAGATACGGCAGCCGGAAGCCGACGCGACCCATCACCACCGGGATCAGCCGGGAGGCGTCCATCGAGCGGAACACCACCCCGCGCCGCCCGTGCGCGTCCACCGAGTACAGCCGCACGTTGGTCTCCGGGAAGGTCCCGAGATACGGCACTCCCGGCAGTCCCAGCCATCCGACCCGGTGCATCCGGAAGGCGACCAGTCCGACGTACGTCAGTCCGTCGTGCGTGTCCGGGACCGTGCCGCGCGGCAACAGGCCTGCCACGACCGCCGGTTCCACGGCCCAGTGGATGAACGCGAGGTCGAGCCACTGCTGGGTGAGAAGAGGGGTGGGTATGAGGGCGGGGGCGTCCGGGGTGACGGGAGCGGGGTTCGGCACGGGATCCAGGGTGACAGAGACGGGCGGCGCGTCGGAGCCCGACGGCGTCTGGCTGGACCGGAGGGGCCCGCCAGACGCCGTCGCGGTCACCCGGGCGTCAGTTTCGGCGCCCGGCCGGATCGTGCACGGCGCTGTCCCGGCCACCGCCGGAGACCGGCGCGGGGACGGGCTCCGGTCCCTTCGCCCGGTCCGCGTTCCCCGGCCACCATGCTGCGTGGCCCATGAGAGCCGTGAGGCTCGGGGTGAAGAACATCGCCGTCGGAACATGCGGGGCGTCCTCCTGGGGGCACTCCCCCTGTCGAACGGCCGGACTGGTTGTCTTGGGCTCATATCGTAGGGATCAACGGTGAAGATCGCTTCGGGAGGTTGCCGTGTGCCCCGGTCGTGCTGGTCGCCTCCATGGATTTCCTGTGGTTCTCCTCACCCGGTGCCCACGAATTTACTAGGACGTCCTACTATTTTCTCAGCCGCGCTGTCCGACGTGTCCTGGGAAGGCTTCGCCATGAGCGATCTGTACCGCCCCGCGCACCCTGTCCGTCTGGTCACCGCTTCGGCGTTGTTCGACGGTCACGATGCCTCGATCAACATCATGCGGCGGATCTTCCAGTCGCAGGGGGCCGAGGTCATCCACCTCGGTCACAACCGGTCCGTGCGGGAGGTCGTGGACGCGGCTCTCGAAGAGGACGCGCACGGCGTGGCGGTCTCGTCGTACCAGGGCGGACATGTCGAGTACTTCGAGTACCTGGTTGCCTCGCTGCGCAAACAGGGGGCGGAGCACATCCGGGTGGTGGGCGGCGGCGGCGGTGTCATCGTGCCCGAGGAGATCGCCCGGCTCAGGGACAGCGGGGTGACGATCTTCTCCCCCGAGGACGGCCAGCGGCTGGGCCTCGCCGGCATGGTCAACACGGTCGTGCGGGACTGCGACTTCGACCTCTGGGACGGCAAGCCGGCCGACGTCTCCGCGGTCCTGACCGGCGACCGGTTCGCGATCGCCCGCGCCCTGACCGGCGCCGAACTCGGCAAGCTGCCCCCGGAGTTCCTGGCGGAGCTGCGCGCCACGGCGACGGCAAGGCACGTCCCCGTGCTCGGCATCACCGGCACCGGCGGCTCGGGCAAGTCCTCCCTGACCGACGAGCTGGTGCGCCGGTTCCGGGTCGACCAGCGGGACGCGCTGCGCATCGCCGTGATCGCGGTCGATCCGACCCGCCGCCGGGGCGGTGGCGCGCTGCTCGGCGACCGGATCCGGATGAACTCCCTGGACGGCGACCGGGTGTTCTTCCGCAGCCTGGCCACCCGGGGCAGCCGTGAACTGCCCGAGCACCTCTGCGACGTGATCGACGTCGTGAAGGCCGCCGGGTTCGACCTGGTGATCGTGGAGACGCCGGGCATCGGTCAGGGGGACGCGGCGATCGTGCCGTTCGTCGACGCCTCGCTGTATGTGATGACACCGGAGTTCGGCGCTGCCTCGCAGCTGGAGAAGATCGACATGCTCGACTTCGCCGACGTCGTGGCCATCAACAAGTTCGAGCGGCGCGGTGCCAAGGACGCGCTGCGCGACGTCGGCCGCCAACTGGTGCGCAACCGCGAGGCGTTCGGCAAGCGGCCCGAGGACATGCCGGTGTACGGCACCTCCGCGGCGACCTTCAACGACGACGGCGTCACCGCCCTGCACCAGCACCTCACGGCCGTCCTCGCCGAAAGGGGACTCCCGCTGCCCGAGGGCACCCTGCCGCGGGTCCACGTACGCCACTCCTCCGGCATCCGGCAGGTGGTCCCCGCCGACCGGGTGCGCTACCTCGCCGAGATCACCGACAGTGTCCGCGGCTACCACGCCGCCACCGGTCAACTGGCCGAAGCCGCAAGGCGGGTCCAGCGGCTGGAACTGGTCACGATCGAGCTCGACGAGGCCGGCTCCGACGCGGGCAACGTGCGGGCACTGCTGGAGGACGCACGCGGGAAACTGCCGTACGACATCACCCGGCAGATCGAGAACTGGCCGGCCGTGATCGCCTCCTACTCCGGCGACGAGCAGGTCGTGAAGGTCCGGGACCGGGAGATCCGCACCAAGCTGACCCGCGAGTCCCTGTCCGGCAACAAGATCCCCCGGGTCGCCCTGCCCCGCTTCACCGACCACGGGGAGTTGGTGCGGTTCTGGCGCGCGGAGAACCTGCCCGGCCACTTCCCTTTCACGGCCGGGGCGTTCCCCTTCAAGCGCGACGGCGAGGACCCGGCGCGGATGTTCGCCGGCGAGGGGGACCCGTTCCGCACCAACCGTCGCTTCAAGCTCCTGTCGGAGGGCCAGCCGGCGACTCGTCTGTCCACCGCGTTCGACTCGGTGACCTTGTACGGTCGCGACCCCGACGAGCGCCCCGACATCTACGGCAAGGTCGGCACCTCCGGCGTCTCGGTGGCCACCCTGGAGGACATGAAGGCGCTCTACGACGGCTTCGACCTGGTGGCCCCCACGACCTCCGTCTCCATGACGATCAACGGACCGGCACCGGCGGTTCTGGCGTTCTTCCTCAACACCGCGATCGACCAGCAGATCGACCGTTTCCGCACCGAGGAGGGCCGTGACCCGTCCCCCGAGGAGACGGCCGAACTGCGCGCCCACGCGCTGGCGAACGTGCGCGGCACCGTGCAGGCCGACATCCTCAAGGAGGACCAGGGCCAGAACACCTGCCTGTTCTCCACCGAGTTCAGCCTGCGGATGATGGCCGACATCCAGGAATGGTTCATCCGGCAGCAGGTCCGCAACTTCTACTCGGTGTCCATCTCCGGCTACCACATCGCCGAAGCCGGGGCGAACCCGATCAGCCAGCTCGCCTTCACCCTGGCCAACGGCTTCACCTACGTCGAGGCCTACCTGGCCCGGGGCATGCGCGTAGACGACTTCGCACCCAACCTGTCGTTCTTCTTCTCCAACGGCATGGACCCCGAGTACTCGGTCCTCGGCCGGGTCGCCCGCCGGATCTGGGCCGTCGCCATGAAGGAGAAGTACGGCGCGGGTGAGCGCAGTCAGAAGCTGAAGTACCACGTCCAGACCTCCGGACGCTCCCTGCATGCCCAGGAGATGGACTTCAACGACATCCGCACCACCCTCCAGGCGCTCATCGCCATCTATGACAACTGCAACAGCCTGCACACCAACGCCTACGACGAGGCCGTGACCACTCCCACCGAGGAGTCCGTGCGCCGGGCCCTGGCCATCCAGCTCATCATCAACCGGGAATGGGGCCTGGCCATGAACGAGAACCCCCTGCAGGGGTCGTTCATCATCGACGAACTCACCGACCTGGTCGAGGAGGCCGTACTTCAGGAGTTCGAGCGGATCAGCGAACGCGGCGGTGTGCTCGGCGCGATGGAGACCGGCTACCAGCGCGGACGGATCCAGGACGAGTCGATGCTCTACGAGCAGCGCAAGCACGACGGCACTCTGCCCCTGATCGGCGTCAACACCTTCCGCAACCCGCACGCCGACACGACCGAACCCGCCACCGTCGAACTCGCCCGCGCCACCGAGGAGGAGAAGCAGTCCCAGCTGGAGCGCGTACGGGACTTCCACGCCCGCCACCAGGACGAGGCCCGGGCCGCGCTGGACGCCCTCAAGGACGCGGCCGTACGCGGCGACAACGTCTTCGCCGTCCTCATGGACGCCACCCGGGTCTGCTCCCTCCAGCAGATCACCGAGGCCTTCTTCGAGGTGGGGGGCCAGTACCGCCGCAACGTCTGAAGCCTGTGGGAGAGGGACTTCTCGGCAGTGCACAGGCTGCGCGCGGTTCGCCCGCCCGTGCAGCGGTCCGCCGCCGAGGCCAACTGCTGCTTGCTCGGGGAAGTCGTGGCCTGTCGAGCCGAGCGGCGCCCGGGTGTGCTCGGCCGTCTCGCGGATGCTCGGCGCGTTCAGATCACGTCGGCTGATCATGTCGGCGGTCCGGCGAGGACCCGCTCAGGCGTCGTCGGGCGGCCGGCGTTGCAGTGACGTTGCGCAACGGCCTCTGTGAGCTACCGCCGGCCCTGAAGTGAGCCTCACACGCCGAGAGGTGCCCGATGGCGGCGGAACCCGGGGGACAGCAGAAGCAGGAGGAGCGCGGCCGCGACGGTCAGGACGCCGCCGCCCGTCACGGTCCACGTGACACCGAGGCCGGCGCCGACCGTGCCGTGCAGCAGGTCGCCCAACCGCGGACCTCCGGCGGCCACCACCGTGTCGATCCCCTGGAGCCGCCCCCGCATCTCGTCGGGAACGGCGCTCTGCAGGACCGTCTTGCGGAAGACCCCCAGTGCCAGGAGCGCTCCACCCGCGGCCAGCAGCCATGCCACCGCCGAGACCAAGGAGTGGGCCAGCCCGAAGCCGGCGACCGCCAGGCCCCACACGGTGACCGAGACCGCCACCGCGACACCGTGGCGACGGACTCGGGCGAAGGCCCCGGAGAACAGCCCCGCCAGCACTCCACCGGCTGAGACGGCGGCGTACAACACCCCGATGTCCGACGCGTGGAAGGTCTCCGCCGCCAACTGCGGGAAGAGCGCCGTGGGCAGCCCGAGGGACAGGGCGGCGAAGTCGGAGAGATAGACCACCAGGAGGACCTGACGCCTCGTCACAAGCCGTACGCCGTCCGCGATGTGCCGCAGGCTCGCGGCCTGCCGCCGCCCACCGGTGGCGACCGGGGGCAGCGCGGGCAGCCGCCACACGGCCCATACCGTCGCGCAGATCGTGACGGCGTCCGCCAGGTACAGCGTCCGGCTCCCCACGACCGGCAGCAGGGCTCCCGCCAGCAGCGGTCCGGCGATCCCGGCGGACAGCACGACCGTAGACTGCAGCGCGTTGGCGGCGGGCAGCAGCTCCGGGGGCACCAGCCGAGGTGTCACGGCCCTGTTCACCGCGGTGTTGGCGCCGAACAGGGCCTGCTGGACGCCGACCAGGACGAGCAGAACACCGACCGACCGCAGATTCGCCCACGCCTGCGCCCACAGCAGCGACGAGGTCACGGCGATGCCGATCGTGGTCACCAGCAGCACCCTTCGCCGGTCCCGTAGGTCGGCGAGCACCCCTCCCCACAGTGCCGCCACCGCCATCGGGGCGAGGCCCACCAGCCCGGCCAGCCCCACATAGGCAGACGAGCCGGAGAAGTCGTAGATCTGCAACGGCACGACCACCGCCGTGAGTTGAGCCCCCAGAGCGGTCACGATCCCGGCCGCCCACAACCGCCGGAACCGGTCCACACGCAGGGGATCTACGTCGACCAGCACTCGTTTCCCTCGCACCATGGAGCGATGCTGCGGGCTCCCCTTGGGGCAAGGTCAACCGACGTGGGCGAGCACCTGGTCGGCCAACTCCTCCGGGCTCGACCCGCCGTCGAGGAACACCGTGTCGCCGGGCAGGGAGTCGACCGCGTCCGTACACGCCTCGATCCTGGCCTTGCACCAGTTCCGCACCCGTTCCTCCCGGGCGGGGTCGCCGGGGAAGAAGCTCCGTCCGTCGATCCGCCGTACCAGGACCTCCGGCGCGACCTTGAGGAAGAAGTGGTGGACGAAGATGTCCTCGTCCTGCAGAGCCCCGAAGATCTCGCCCAGGTAGACCGGGTTCACCAGCGTCATGGGAACGAGAAGCGGGCGCCGGTACTCCTCGACCAGACCGACGGCCAGCTCCGCGACCTGCCTCCGCCACAGCCGAAGGTCCTGGAAATCACCGGTCGGGACGTCCACGATCTCCCGCAGCACATAGCCGACCGTCTCCGGGTCGAAGACCAGCGCCTCGGGCCACCGCGGCCGCAGTTCCTCCACGAGTGTGGTCTTCCCGCTGCCGAACGCGCCGTTGACCCACACGATCACAAGCGTCCCCCGGTTCCTCGTCCTTCGTGAGTGACGTGACCCGTCCGATCATGCACCACCGGGCGCCCAGGGATCCGTGGTCGGGGGAGTGGAACAGCGGGCGCCGGGGCGGCGAGGTGGCGGAACCGGTGAGCCTCGCCCATCCGGCGCAGTGCCCCCCGCCGTTCGAGGGCGTCGGTGAGGAACTCCGCCAGATCGCGGGGCAGTTGGCGGCGCACGGCGAGGTGGTGCCGGGTGACGGTGTAGTACCACCACGCGTTGTGGCTGAGCGCGCCGGCGAGGCCGACCGTGATGCCCTGGGCCAGGCGCCGGTCGAGGATATGGGCCGGCCTGATCGCGATCGCATGCCCGGTCGTGGTGCCACCGAGGCCGTACGTGAGGCCGACGTGCACGAGTTGGCCGACGCCGCAGCAGAGACGGAACGCCGCGCCGACCGCGATCCACAGACGGCCGAAGATTCTGCGGTCCTGTTCCAGGAGTTCCGCGGGATCCATCGGGGCGGTGAGGTCGGCCGGCTTGCCGGTCAGGTCGCGGGCGAAGCCGGCGGCGAGCGCGTAGCCCGTCCCGGTGGCGAGGGCGCCGGCCACCGTGACGGTCGGGCCGTAGGTGAGCCGGTACGAGAACCAGAGCGTGGCCCCGGTCAGGAAGCCGAGGACACATATGTGCCGGTACCAGGAGCGGCGGGCCGGGTCGTGCGGGGCGCGGCCCCGACCGCCCGGTCAGACCGGCGGCGGTGCCGTGCTCCCTCGCACCACCAGACTCGTCGGGACGAGGTCGGTCCCCGGCTCCGCCCCGCCGCTCGCACGGATCTGCTGGAGGGCCTTCTGGACACAGCGGTGTCCCACCTCCGCGAAGTCCTGGTGGACGGTGGTGAGCGGCGGCACGAAGAACGCCGCGTCGGGGATGTCGTCGAATCCGACCACGCTGACATCGTGCGGCACGGACCGCCCCCGCTCGTGGAACGCGCGCAACAGACCCAGCGCCATCTGGTCGTTCGCCGCGAACACCGCAGTGCAGTCCTGCTGTTCGGCGAGCACCAGCCCGGCCTCGTAACCGGACTGGGCCGACCAGTCCCCGTACAGCGCGGACGGCACCGCACGTCCCTCCTCTGTGAGCACCGCACGCCAGGCCTGGGCCCGCCGCTGCCCCGCGAAGGACGCCTGCGGGCCCGTCACATGCCATACGGTCCGATGTCCCAGGTCGAGCAGATGGCGTACGGCCTTCCGCGCGCCGTCCGCCTGGTCGGTGTCGACCACGCTGTAGCGGTCGCCGGCGTCGGAGTCCACCACGACCACGTGCACCCCGGGCGGCAGCTGGACCGTCCCGGTGTCGAGGAGGTGGATCTCCATGATGACGATCACGGCGTCGACCGCCAGCTCGCCCATCCGCGTGAACGCCCCCAGGACGTTGTCCTGCGTCGGGACGTCGATGGGGATCAGGGTGATCGCGTACCCCTCGGCCGCCGCGTGCGTGGCGATCGCCTCCACCGTGCGGCTGTTGCCCGTCGAGGACAGGCTGAACAGGATCACGCCGATGGTGTTGAACTGGCCGTACCGCAGCGCCCGCGCGGCACTGTTGGGCCGGTAGCCCAGTTCCCGCATCGCCGCCAGGACCTGCTCACGGGTCGAACTGATCACGCCGGGGTGACCGTTGGAGACCCGAGAGACCGTCTGCGAGGAGACGCCCGCGAGCCTGGCGACGTCGGCCATGGACACACGCTGCTTGCGCCGTCCACCGGGGACACCGGAACCTCCCCGCTCCACCACTGATGCCTCCTCCGTCCGCAGACGAACGTGTTGCGTGTCGCACCGGATGTTACGTGTGGGAAACCTTGACGGTCGCCGGGGCGGATGCCACGATTCCGGCGCCGTCATGTTTACGTAAACATGCTGTCATTCCGAAAGGGTTTGGTCGATGCGCAAGACCCCCGTCAGCACCCGTCGCGCCCCCGGACTGCGTGCCTCGCTCGTCGCGGTCGCGATCGCCGCGATCGGCGGCGCCACCCTCACCGGCAGCCCCGCCTCCGCCGCTGCGCCGACCACCGACACGACCCAGTTCAAGGGCGTCAACTGGGCCGACCCGCGTGACAACTTCGCCGACGACGAGCTCCAGCTGTCGGGCCTGTCGACCACCGACACCTACGCCCAGACGTACACCAAGGCGACCCGCGTCATCGCGGCGTTCCGCGCGAACCTCGGCGCCAACACCGTCCGGCTGCCCATCAACCCGTACACCGTCAACGGCTCGTACTGGAAGTCGTACCGGGGCGTCATCGACGCTGCCACGGCCCAGGGCTTCAAGGTCATCGTGTCCTACTGGGAGGGCACGGGTGACCGCAAGGACGGCTTCATCGACGACGAGACCACCTACTGGCCGATGTGGAACACCGTGGTCAAGGCCTACAAGGGCAACTCCCGGGTCTACTTCGAGCCGATGAACGAGCCGCACGGCTACACCGACACCGAGTGGGCCGACATCGCCGCGAAGTGGCTGGACACCTACAAGTCCGTACCCCGCAACCGGGTCTTCGTCAGCGGCGCCGGCTACAACGACCACGTCACCACGGTATGTGCCGACACGCGCCTGAAGGGCACCTATCTGTCCCTGCACCACTACGGCTTCTGGAAGTCGTACGCCACCTACGACGAGTGGGTCGCCGACCTGAAGGTGCGCATCGGTGACTGTGCGAACCGAACCGTGGCGGACGAGTTCGGCGCCCCCATGACGACCGGCCTGAACTACAACGTGAAGACACCGGACGACAACTTCGTCAACTACGTCCAGGCCGTCACCGACACCTTCCGCGAGCTGAAGATGGGCTCGGTGTACTGGCCGGGCCTGCGCACCGACGACACGTACTCGATGCAGAAGCTCGTCGGCCCGGCGAACCGCCCGTGGCTGGAGACCACCAACCAGTCCGGCGCGGACCGCCTCGCCTGGGCCTGGGGCCGCGGCAGGCCCGTCAAGGGCTGATCCGTTTCCGGGCCGGCCGGGGTGCCTTCGGGTACCGCGGCCGTCGGCGTCCAGGCCCGGCAGGCGTCCCCCAGGGAGACGCAGGTCACATTCATGCGTGTCACAATCCGCCCGGCCGTTCAGTCATAGGTGTGTAGCCATCGACAACGGCAAAGGAGCACACCATGGAAGCCCGACTGAACGTCTTCACCAGCCCGCTCGCCGGCAAGCTGCTGAAGCACTTCGCCATGGCGGGCAAGGTGGTCACCGACTCGGGACTGCCGATGACGACCCAGGAACTGGTGAAGATCCGCGCGAGTCAGATCAACGGCTGCGGGTTCTGCCTCGACATGCACACCAAGGAGGCCGCCGCCGCGGGCGAGACCGCGCAGCGCCTCCACATGGTCGCCGCCTGGCGTGAGGCCAAGGTCTTCACCGAGGCCGAGCGGGCCGCGCTGGAGCTGGCGGAGCAGGGCACCCGCCTCGCCGACGGAACCGGTGTCCCGGACCAGGTCTGGGAGAACGCCGCCAAGCACTACGACGAGGAGCAACTCCTGGCTCTGGTCTCCCTGATCGCCGTCATCAACGCCTTCAACCGGCTGAACGTCATGACCCAGCAGCCGGCCGGAGACTACGTGGTGGGCCAGTTCGGCTGAACCTGACGACCAGGTGGCCGGCCTGGGGGCTGCAGACCCCGGGCTCGACCTCGGTCCTCCGTTCCGACGCGAACCCGGATCACACCTCCCGGTGATCGATCCCCAGCAGACTCGCGGCCGCCCCGAAGTCGGCGCCGTGGTGTCCCACCGCCAGCGACCAGTGATGCCCCACCCCCGTCGCGCTCCAGTCGTCGACCCACTCACCGGGGTCCCGGCCGAAGTCGACCCGGCTGGTGGTGTTGCCGATCTCCAGCAGTGGACCGGGTACGACCTTGCCCTGGGAGGTGATGAACGACAGGCTGCCGTCGGCGTCCTGGCCGAGGCCCAGCAGGGTGACCGGTCCGTGCCGGACGTCGAATTCCACGCTGACGCCCCAGCCGCGCTTGCCGTGATACACCCCCAGCCCGCGCAGCAGCGGGTCCCGGGCACTGAGTGCGAGGTGGGCGGGCCCGTCGTGGCCCATCTCGACAACCCCGTCCTCGAAGTTCAGCGCCTGGATCTCCGTGAAGGAGCCGCCGGCGCCGACACTCTGCGAGGCCAACTGGGCGAGGCTCGTGCGTAGTTCGTACTCGCCGGCGGCGGGCACACCCCGGGCGGTGAGCAACGACGCGCCCAGGATCATGCCGGCGCCGAGCCGTTCGTGTGTCTCGCCGTCGAGCCCCCGGTGGTAGTAGGCGAGAGTGTCGATGCCGAAGTCCTCCACCAGCCGGTCGAGGGCCACCGACACGGTCGCCCCCCACGCGAAGTCCTCGTCCACCACGCTCTCGTCGACCGTGAAGATCCGCCGGGCGAGCTCCACCCGCTCCCGGGTCTCCGCTTCGGTCACCTTCTCCACCCGGTGCCGCAGGTCGTCGAACTCCAGTACCTCGACATGCGAGCCGAAGGTCGCCGACAGCAGCGTCGGATCGGTCTGCACGTCGAGCATGCCCGGATACACATGCCCCATCAGCCCGTGCCGTGCGTGCCGGAGCGCGGCCCTGACATGCGCGGCGCGCACCCACCGCTCGATACGCCGCCACGCCGACTCCTGCCGCAGCCAGCCGGACACCGAGCGGAAGGGGATCCCGGCCCGGCGGAAGACGTTGCCGACCTCGGGCACCGAGCACTGGGAGCAGTACGCCAGCCAGTCGCCCGTGTCGAAGGAGGCGTGGTCCATCCGCTCGGAGGGCTGGAGGTCGACCACCAGCACCGGGGTGTGGGTGCGCTGGGCGATCGGCAGCACCATCGACGAGGTCAGATAGGTCGTCAGGAACAGCACGATCAGATCGCAGTCGGCCCGGCGCAGCCGCTCGGCGGCGACCGCGCCCTCCTGCGCGTCGGAGACGAACCCGGCGTCCGTCACCTCGGCGTCCAACCGCCCCAGCCGCTCGGCGACATACGCGGCCGACTCCTTCAACTGGGGCAGCAGACCGGGGAACTGCGGCCAGTACGTGCCGAGCCCGCCGGAGACCAGCCCGATCCGCGGCCGGCGGCGGTTCACGGGCGGCAGCAACTCGCCCAGCACGGCTTCCCGTTCACCGGCACGCGTCGTGGTGGTTTCGGTCGTCGCCATGGTCGGCGCTCCTTCAGGATTCGGTTCAGGTCTGCGCGACCTTGAGGTCCGCCGGAGCGGTGGCGGCCGTGGACGCGCGGGGAACGAGGACGCGGACGATGTACAGGCCGGCGACGGCCGACAGCGCCATGCACCCGGTGATCACCCAGAGCAACAGGCTGGGGCTCTTGTCGAGCAGTGCGGGCGTGACGAACGCGACGCCCGCGAAGACCCCGCGCGAGACGGCGTAGGTGATCCCCTGCGTGGTACCCCGGGTGTCCGCGGGCAGCGTCAGCTGCGACCACACCTTGTAGTTGGCCTCGCCCGCGAAGGGATAGGACAGCTGGTAGAGGACGTAGAAGACGAGGAAGCCGACGATGGCGCCCAGGGTGAGCGTGCCGATCGCGAAGGCCGCGATCTGCACGACCGTGGCGACGTAGAACATCCGGTCGCGCCGCGGGCCGTCGGCGATCCGGACGAAGGCCAGCGTCAGCAGCAGACCGATCGGGAGACAGGCGAGGTTGATGCCGGTTGCCACGCTCTGCGAGGCACCGCTGACGGTGACCAGCAGATACGTCGTGAACTGGCCCATGGTGTTGGCGCCCAGACCCCAGGTGACGTAGAAGGCGAAGGTCGCGAGCATGGGCACCAGGGCGGCGCGGGTCCAGACGTTCTTCAGCGCGACACCCTGCTCCTCGGACGGCTTCTCCACCGAGGTCTGGTCCTGGACCGGATCGGGCCCGGTGGCCAGTTCCAGCCGCGAGCGCAGATGCCAGGTGAGAAGGGCCGCGACCGCCAGATGGGCGGTGATGAGCCGCGCCCCGATCATGCCGGTGTCCGACAGGGCGAACCCGGCGAAGACCACGACGATGATGCCCAGCATCCACATGACCTGCGTGAAGGCGATGAGCCGCCCCCGGGCGTGGTCGGGTGCCGCGTCCGAGACCACGGCCAGGGACGTCGGCAGGTCGGCACCGGCCGCGAGACCGGCGAGCAGGACACCCACCAGAAGGGTGATGTCGTCGGGCGCCAGCGTGATGATGACCGCCCCGAGGGCGTAGCAGAGGATGTCCAGGTTGTAGAGGCGGCGTCGGCCGAAGACGTCGGCGAGCCGTCCACCGATCAGGGATCCGACGGCGATGCAGATGGTGACGATCGCGCTGATCGCACCGGCCATCCAGACGCCCATGTCGTAGGCGTCGCGGTAGATGGCGAGGTTGACGCCGATGCTGACGATGAGTGCGGCGTCGAGGTAGGACGCCATGCCGGAGAGGGTCGCGACCTTCCAGAGGCGCTTCTCGATGGGTGGTTCCGGCTGGTTCGGGGCAGGCGAGGTTCGGGCCATGATGCGGCTCCGTCTGGGGAGAGAGGGTCCGAGCGGAGGGGGACGTCGCTGTTCTCGGCCGATGTCCAGCGACTATAGGAGGGTAAAAACGTTCCAACAAGACGTCATGCGGCCATCCGTGGCAACGTCCTGACGGCCCCGCAGCTCTGGTGGGACCCTCGGGGGTGTCCTACGGTGAGGCTGACGTAAAACGTTTTTGATCCGTGAGAGTGTCCGGGCCGTACTCGGAAGGACCTATCCGTGATCTCTCCAGCCCTGCGACAGTTGTTCGACAACCCGCCCCGGGACTTCGGCCCCACGCCGCTGTGGTGGTGGTCGGGGGCGAAGGTCACCCGGGAGCGTCTGGCCTGGCAGATGCGCCGGTTCGCGGACGGCGGCGTCCACAACCTCGTGGTGATCAACCTGGCACCGGCGGGCCCGACCTTCGGCGCCCGCACCGACGACCCCGCATGGTTCGGGGAGGAGTGGTGGGCCCGCTTCACGGACGCCTGCGAGATCGCCGGCGAGCTGGGCATGCGCCTGTGGTTCTACGACCAGATCGGCTTCTCCGGCGCCAACGTCCAGGGAGGCATCACCCGGCGCCACCCCGAGTCGGCGGGCCGTGCCCTGCGCTCACGCCGGGCGGTGGTCTCCGGCGGCATGGTCGCACTCAAAGGCGCGGAGGCACTGCTGGGGGCGTACGACCACACGGGCGCCCGCCTGCCGGTAACCGGCGACGGCGAGGCTGCCGGGCCGCCGGTCACAGGCTCCGCACGGATCGAGGCCGCCGACGGCACCGAGGTGCGCCTGGTCCTCGCTGTGCCCACCGCCTTCGACTATCTGAACCCCGCGGCCGTCGCTCTCCTGTTCGACGCCATCCACCACGAGTACGACCGCCGCGTACCCGAGTACCTGGGCAACGTCATCGCCGGCAGCTTCCAGGACGAACTGCCCGCCACCAACTCCTGGACCGCACGTCTTCCCACGGAGTTCCGGGCCCGGCGAGGCTACGACCTCCTCGACCACCTGCCCGCTCTCTTCGGCGAGAGCGGCGACGACAGCGCCCAGGCGCGCAAGATCCGCGCCGATTACTACGCCGTCCGGGCCGAACTCACCGAAGAGGCCCTGTTCCGCCCCCTCGCAGCCTGGCACGACGAGCGCGGTCTGCTCCTGGGCTGCGACCAGAGCCACCCCGCACGCTCCGGCTACCCGGCCCAGTCGACGCAGCTCTACACGGACTACTTCCGCACCCACCGCTGGTACAGCGCCGCGGGCAGCGACCACCACGGCGACGCCAAGGTGCACTCCTCCATGGCCCACCTCTACGGCCACGAGCGCGTCTGGATCGAGTCGTTCCACTCCTCCGGCTGGGGAGGCACCCTGGAGGAGACCTACGACTGGCTGCTGCCGTTCCTGCGCAGCGGAGCCAACCTGTACAACCCGCACGCCAGTTACTTCGGCACCGCGGGCGGCTGGTTCGAATGGGCGCCGCCGTCCACCGACTGGCGCCAGCCCTACTGGCGGC
Source organism: Streptomyces sp. NPDC019531 (assembly GCF_044903305.1). Classification (NCBI taxonomy): domain Bacteria; kingdom Bacillati; phylum Actinomycetota; class Actinomycetes; order Kitasatosporales; family Streptomycetaceae; genus Streptomyces; species Streptomyces sp. NPDC019531. Next base: position 76,033 of record NZ_JBJDQL010000036.1, read on the forward strand.
AGTACCCGGCCTTCTCCCGGGCCGTCGCCCGGCTCTGCTCGATCCTGTCCTGGGGCACCTACAGCGCCGACGTGGCGGTCCTGCACCCCACCGCCACCATGCAGTCCCACATCCCGGTCGACGTACCGGTGAAGCACTTCGGCGACAGCCGGCTCGAAGACGAACTCGTCGACGAGACTCAGCGCCACTATCTGGACCTGTGCGGCACCAACAACTGGCTCCACCCCTCCACCGGCGCCCTCGACCGCCACCGGATCTCCTTCGACGTCATCGACGACGCCTCGATCCAGGGCGCCAAGGCCGGCGACGGAGCCCTGCGCGTCAGGGATCTGGCGTACACCGCGGTCCTCCTGCCGTCGGCGAGCGTCCTGGAGGAGGAGACGGCCCGACGACTGACCGAACTCCTCGACGCCGGGGGACGGGTCGTGGTCGTGGGCCGCCCGCCTGCGGAGGCGGCGGGACTGGCCGGTGACGACACGGTGGTAGCCGAGCTGCTGGCTCATCCGCGCCTTGAGCGGGCCGCGGACGCCGAGGCCGGGGCGACGGCGGTCACCGACGCCGCCGGATACGCGACCGGCGAGGTGCCGCTGCTCGTCAGGAGGAAGGGCGACGCGGCGGTGGCGCTGGTCACCGGGGCGTTCCCCGACGCCCGTACGCATCCGCCGCGGGGCCGCCACGAGATCGATCCCGCGCGCTACGCCCGCACCTCCTCCGTGACCGTGCGGGGCCCGGTCGCCGAGGCCGAGATCTGGAACCCGGCGACCGGCGGCCGCACTCCAGGACACGTCACCGTCACCGACGGCGTCTCGACCATCGAGGTGCCGCTGGAAGGCGCCCCCGCCGCCCTCGTCGTATGGCGGGAAGGTCCTCCGGCCAACGACACCCCGCCGTCGCCGCCGGAACGGTCGGAGACGACCGACCTGTCGACCGGGTGGGTGGGTCGCCTCGCTGCCACCATGGACAACACCTGGGGCGACCTGGCGCTGCCCGCCGGATCGTCCGTCGCCGAACCGCAGATCTGGACCATGCGGTGGGCCGAGGGCGAAGGCCCCTGGGAGCAGGCGCGGGTGACCTACGGCAACCGGGTCAGGGTTCTGTCACCGGTGCCCGCCGCACAGGTCCCGGCTCCCCTCGACGACGACCGCGTCGAACAAGTCCTGTGTGGTGAAGGCGAGTTGGCGCCCGAGGACTGGGGTGTCTCGCTGTACTCGTCGAGTCGTGGCATTCCGGACCCGTACGGGCTGCTCGGCAACAAGGGGCTGGTGCCGGAGGAGTTCGTACGGGTGCCGGTGCCCGGCGTCGGGACCGTCGCCCGGGTCAGGGCCGTCGTGGAGACCGACCACCTCGGGCCCGCCGATCTGCACGTCGGCGCGGCGGCGGTCAAGCGCGTGTGGTGGAACGGCAGGCGGCTGGAGACGGGCGGCGGCTATCTGGCGTCCGCCCGGGTGGAGGTCGAACGGGTCCGCAACGTGCTGGAGTACGAGCTGGCCGACGCCCAGGACCGGCCGCAGACCATCTCGGGTGCCGCCGACACTCCGCTGGGCAGCTACTTCTGTCTGTCCCGCCCGGACGGGTTCGCGCCGCGCCCGCTGTTCATGCGGGTGCCCGCCGAGGTACGTCCGGACGGCCGCGTGACCTACCGCGGGCGGATCGGTGTCCCGCAGGAGGGAGCGCCGGCGGTCCTCGTCGTGGGTGCCGCGGTCGGCGTGACCGTCCTGCTCGACGGAGCCGTCGTGGCGCGGCAGGAGAAGGTGGAGTACTACGAGTCCGACTGGGGCGCGGTGCCCGCGTTCTTCCGGCACGAGCTGACGCTGAGCGGCGGCCATCACGTACTCGACGTCGTGGCCGACAGCGTCGGCGCACGTGACCCGGTGTTCGTCGATCTCGTGGCGGACACCACCGCCCTGTTCAGCGGCCCCGGCTGGGAGGCCGTGACGGGGGAGTGGCACGGGCTCACCGTCGAACACGAGGGCAGATGGGGCGAGTTGCAGCACTGTGGTGCGACGGTACGACCGCATCCCCTGCCCGAGGCCGAGTGGCTCGCCGGACCTCCGGTACTCGGCTCCGCGGTACTGCCGCTCCGGTCCACCGACGAACTCCGCGAGACCGAACAGCGCTTCCGGTTCACCGTTCCGCCGGGGACCGTGTCGCTCGACCTGCCGTTGGAGCTTCCCGCGCGGGTGAGGGTGGGCAGGGGTCGTGAACTGCCCCTGCAAGGCGCCGAACTGACTCTCGATCAACCACTGTCCGAAGCGACGGAGTTCGAAGTCCTCACCGCCCCGACGGCCGTGCTGCGCGGAGGCTCCGCCTGGCGGGGACCGGTGCGGGTACGCGCGGTTCCTGCGCCCCTGCCGCTGGGGGAGTGGAGTGAACTGGGGCTGGCTGGTTGGAGCGGAGGCGTCACTTATACGCGGACGTTGGAAGTGGCCGCGGGACCGGACCCGGTGCTGGACCTTGGCCGGGTGCGCGGCAGCGTCTCGGTGTGCGTCGACGGGCAGCTCGTCGGCGAGGCGTTCTGCGCGCCGTACCGATTCGAACTGCGCGGCACCGCAGGGCGAACCGTCCACCTCGACGTGACCGTCCACAACACCCTGGCCCCGTATCTCGCCGAAGCCACCCCGACCGCCTGGGCGTTTCCCTCCCAGCTGCCGTCGGGCCTGCTGGGGCCGGTGACGCTAGAAAGGCCCCTCTGAGGACGTCCGCGTGGAGTCCCGCACGACCAGTCCAGGAGCGAACACCCGTGTCTCGTGGGCGTGTTCCGCGCGGGCCTCCACCTCGTCCAGCAGCATCTCCACCGCCGCCCTGCCGAGCTCCTCGACCGGCTGCCGGACCGTCGTCAGGGTGGTGCCCACGAAGCTCGCTATGTCCAGGTCGCCGTAGCCGACCACCTGTATGTCCTCCGGGACCTTCACACCGAGCTCTCCCAGCGCACGGCACAGGCCCGCCGCGAGGAAGTCGTTGGTGCAGAAGACCCCGTCAGGGAGTTCGTCGAGACCGCGGGCGATCTCGCTGCCGTACGCCACCGTCATCTCCTCCGCGACGACCTGGCCGAGGTGGGCGTCGCGCCGGGTGCGTACGGCCTGGCGGGCGCCCTGGTAGCGGTCGGCGCACTGGCGGATCGTGCGCTCGCCGTTCACGACGAGGATGTCGCGGGCCCCGGTCTCCAGCAGGTGCTGCACGGCGATCCGGCCGCCGGCGATGTCGTCCACGGAGACCGAACAGCCCTCCTGGGCCGGCATCGCACGGTCCGCCAGGACCAGCGGGATGCCCCGCTCGCGCAGCCGGGTCAGCCGGGTGGGATCGGCGCTGAGCGGAACCACCACCGCGCCCACGGCCCGCTGTTCGACCAGCATGGTGAAGTAGCCCTGCTCCCGCTCCGGCGCGTCCCCGCTGTCGCAGAGCACGAGGGAATAGCCGTGTTCGTACGCCGCGTCCGCGGCACCGCGCGCGATGCGTGAGTAGAAGGAGTTGGCCACGTCGGGCAGTACGAGACCGATCGACGACGAGTGGCCGGTGCGCAGCCCGGCGGCTCCCGGATGGGGGACGTAGTCGAGTGCGGCGACCGCGTCGCGGACCCGCTCGGCGGTGCGCGCGTTCACCCGCTCGGGTCGGTTCAGGACGTTCGACACCGTGGAGACCGAGACGCCGGCGGCGGCCGCGACGTCCTGGATACGGGCGGGGCGAACCGGAATGGCGTCCACCCCCTTGTTGTTGCGGCCCTACGACCAGGCGACGCAAGTCTACCCTCGCAGGACGTGAAACGTTTTTCGAATCCGGAAGGGGCCCGACTCCGGTTCGGCCCCCCATCGAAAATCCGGTGAACCTGCACACCGTTCACCGCTCGGGCGAGCGAAGGCCGAGTCGTGGCCGCGGTTGCTCCGACCCACGCCTTTTGCGCGTCGGAACGTTGGTGATGCACGTGAAGGAAAAGGGGTGTTCGGTGATCGTCCTGCGACGCTGGTGAAGCCGCCCGCGCCGTCCGTGCGTCGGTGACTGGCAGTGATGGTCGGAGCATGCTTCGATCCGGGGGTCGCCCTCCACATTGCTTCCGCATTGCTTCCGCGAAAGGAAACGCGCGCCATGAACTCCGCTTCACGCATCGCCACCACCGAGATCCACGACGCGGACCTCGACAGCATCTCCGGTGGCGTGGCCGTCGCGGCCACCTCCGGTCTCCACCTTGAGGCCGGCCCGCTCGTCGTCTGCGCCGACGGCGACGCGTTCGTCTCGCCCAAGGACATCGCCGCGAACCTGAACGCCGACGTCTTCGTCGGCTGAAGTCACCCAGCGCGCCCACGCGGGCCCCGGATCAGTGGATCCGGGGCCCGCGGTGTTGCCTGGGCGGCCACCGACGAGGGCACGGCGTACGCCGCCCCGGACGCCCTGGAGCGTCTGCTGAAGCGGCGTGAGCGGCGGGAGCCGCTGGTCGCGCAGATCGCCGGGTGGGTGGGGGCCGGGATCATCGGTGGCCGTTTGGCCGCGGTGACATGCTGTCAGTCCCGGGGTGTTTCAGGAGGCCCTCATGCGCCAGCAGCCGTCCGTCCTCGTCTCGTTGGCGTCCGCACTGCGCAGCGGCTCGATCGAAGTCGTCGATCTCACCTCCCCGTTGTCCTCATCGACCCCGGTGATCCGGCTGCCGCCGGAGTTCGGCCAGACCGCGAACTTCGAACTGGAGGAGATCAGTCGGTACGACGACCGGGGGCCTGCCTGGTACTGGAACAACTTCCTCAACGCCGACGAGAACGGCCCGCACACCCCCGGATGGGCGCCGCCGACCTCGACCCCGTACGGCGGCTCGGGCTGCCCGATCTGAAGGCCGTACAGGACTGGGTCGGCTGACCCCGGTCGAGGCCGCTGCTGATCGACGCGAAGGTGGTGCGGGAGCGCGGGGTCCTGGTGGCTGGAGGAGGCGTTCCGGGGGCATCGGGCCGGGCGGAGGAGGGGGAGACGGGGTGTTCCGGGGTGTGCGACGGCTTGCCGCCCCGCTCAGCGACGACGAGTACCTGTGGGAATCGGTGCCGGACTGCTGGTCGGTGCGACGGCGCACCGACGGACCGGGTGCGCGGGCCCGCTTCCTGGCCGGTACCGGCGACGGGGGCCGGGGACGCGGCGCCCCACCCGCACCCGGTCCCGCCGCCCTTCACGACGCTCGCCTGGCGACCGAGCCACCTCAGCGAGATGCTGCTCCTGCGCGTCGGCCACACCACGGGCACTCACACCCGGCCCTGACTCCGACCCGGTGCGGAAGTGGCCAACGAGTATGCTGGCGACGGCGTTTGCGCGCCCGAAGCGCCGAACGTACCCAGCGTTCCGTACGTGGCGAACGCGCCGTACAGCGACAGGGGGAACCACGCCGTGCCACCCATGCAGATCACCGTCGCCATCGAGGCGGCCGACGGTGACGCCGAGGAGACCGACGCGCTGACCCGGGAGCTCCAGGAGGAGTTGCTGCTGCTCGACGCGGCCGAGTCCGTCGTACGGCCAGAGGTCGGCTCGGCTCCGCCGGGATCGAAGAGCGGCACGGTCACCGCACTGGGGGCGCTGCTGGTCACCGGGGTGTTCTCGAGGACCGCGCTGACCGCGTTCGTGAGTCTGGTCGGCGAGTGGCGGCAGCGGGCGCAGGCCCGGCGGGTCGAACTCACCGTGGGCGAGGACTCGTTGGTGGTGGAGGGAGTCTCGGCGAAGGACCAGAAGGCCCTGATCGAGGCGTGGCTCCAGCGCCGGTCCGGCGGTAACGACCCGCAGTCGTAAGGGACTTCAGTGAGCCGTGTCGCCCTGCTCGTCGCCACCACCGACTATCTCGACTCCGGTCTGCGCCGTCTGCGTTCGCCCGCGTCCGACGCGCGACGCCTCGGCGCGCTCCTGGAGGACAAGGCGATCGGCTACTTCGACCGGGTCATCCCCCTGGTCAACGAGTCGAAGGCCGAGATCGAGGAGCACATCGAGCGGGTTCTGCGCGACCTCGGCCCGAACGACACCCTGCTGCTCTACCTCTCCTGCCACGGCATCCGCGACAAGCACGGCCGGCTGTTCTTCACGACCCTGCGCACCAAACGCGACCTCCCCGAATCGACGGCCATCTCCGCCCGCTTCATCGAGGAACAGTTGAGCCGCTGCCGCTCCCGGCGCAAGGTGCTCCTGCTCGACTGCTGCTTCGGCGGCGCCTACGTCCAGGGCATGGCGCCCTTCGCACCCGACGACGGCGAACTGTCCGCGCAGGCGGCCGGCAAGGGCACGTACGTCATGACCGCCTCCGACGTACTGGAGTTCGCCTTCGAGGGCGAGACCGTCAAGAGCCGCTCCGGCGAGTTCCACTCCGTGTTCACCGAAGCGGTCATCGACGGACTGAGCACCGGCCGCGCGGACGTCGACAACGACGGCGTGATCACCGCCCACGAGCTCTTCCAGCACATCGCGCGCCACGTCAGGGAGAGCGGGGCACCGCAGACACCGACCGAGTTCCGCTCCGGCGTGCAGGGCAACATCCCCCTCGCCAAAGCCGCGTTGTGGCATCGCGGACGCAGCGCCGAGACCGACCCGTTCTCCGGCGACAGCCTCCCCCTGGGCGACCTCCTCCCGGCGCTCGCCACCAACCCCGACCGCGGCCTGTGCGCCCCGGACTGGCCGCCGAACGGTCAACTCACCGTCCCCCTGGGCCGGATGTACGACCCGGTGCAGGGCCTCCAGGAGACTCTGACCCTCGACCTGTCCGGCGGCGCCCCGCACATCGGTGTCGTCGGCAGCCGCTGGAGCGGCAAGTCCTCCGTCCTGCGCACTCTCGCCTGCTCCCTGGCCCTCACCCACACGCCGGAGGAGGTACAGATCTACGGCCTCCACGGCGAACCGGACGGCATGACCCGCCTGGCCGCCCTCCCGCACGTGGGCATGGTCGCCGACTACGGGAGCGTGGCCGACGTACGCGACCTCGTCGAGGGCGTCATGACCACCCTCAAGCGACGCGAGCGGCTCTGCGACGCGCTGCGCATCCGCTCCCCGAAGGCCTTCAGACAGCGGCGCACGCAGAAGGTCCTGGACGGTGAGACCAACGGCGAGGTGTTCCTCCTCGTCGACTCCTGGCCCGACTTCGCGGCCCGCTACCCGGACGAGTCCCGGCTGCTGCTCCGCGTCGCCCAGCAGGGCGTCTACTACGGCATCCACCTGGCGGTCTCCGCCGACCGCTGGAGCGACCTGCCCGAGGACCTCCTCCTGCACCTCGGCACCTGGGTCGAACTCGCCCTGGCCGACCCGCGGGAGTCGAGGATCGACAGCGAGCTGGCAGGCGGCATCCCGCCGGGACAGCCGGGGTTCGGACTGACCCGGGGCCGGCGCTACGTCCGCCTCGCGGTGCCCGCGCTCGCCAGGGCCGGGGGCCTCTCACACGGCTCCTACGGCGAGGAGAGCGAGGAACTCGACACGCTCCTCGGCAAGGTGGCCGCCGCCTGGAACCGGCCGGGCGCCCAGCCGCTCAGCACCACGGGCGACGCAGAGGAAACGGTACCGCGCCTCCTGGACCTGCTGCCGCTGCCCGAGAACTGGGACAACGACCCCTCCTCCGCCTGGACTTCACGAGCAGACCAGCGACTGACCACCCCGGTCGGCGTGGACGCCGGCGGCGGCCCCGTCGTGCTGAACCTGCGCGAGGCTGCACAGGGCGGCTGGGGCCCGCACGGACTGTGCGTCGGCGCCACCGGCTCCGGCAAGTCGGAGCTGCTGCGCACCCTCGTCCTCGGGCTCGCGGTCACCCACTCCCCGGAGACCCTGAACTTCGTCATGGTCGACTTCAAGGGCGGCGCCACCTTCGCGGAGATGCGACGGCTGCCGCACACCGCGGCGGTCATCACCAACCTGGCCGACGACCTCTCCCTGGTCGGCCGCCTCGGCGACGCGGTCAGCGGCGAACTCACCCGGCGCCAGGAGCTGTTGCGTGCCGCCGGCCACTACGCCAACGTCCACGACTACGAACGGGCGCGGGCGGCGGGCGCACCCCTGGCGCCCCTGCCGACGGTGGTCCTGGTCATCGACGAGTTCGCGGAGCTGCTGACGGCCGAACCCCGCTTCCTCGACACGCTCATCTCCATCGGGCGCATCGGCCGTTCCCTCGGCATCCACCTGCTGCTGTCCTCGCAGCGCCTGGAGGCGGGGCGGCTGCGCGGCCTGGACACCTATCTGTCGTACCGCATCGGACTGCGCACCTTCTCCGCGGACGAGTCACGGGCGGTCCTGGGCGTACCGGACGCCTACCGCCTCCCGTCGGTGCCCGGCACCGGCTATCTGAAGTTCGACATGGAACACATGGTCAACTTCCGCGCGGCCTACGCCTCCGGCTGGATCGGACGCGACGAACGGGCCGCCGACGGGGACTCGCCGATGGAGGTCATCCTGAAGCGGCTGGAGAACCTGGGGCCACCGGCCCACCAGATCTGGTTGCCGCCCCTGGACCAGGCCCCGCCGCTCGACGCCCTGCTGCCGGGCCTGACGGCCGTCGAGAGCCGCGGCCTGACCCAGCCCGGCTACGGCGGCGCCGGACGGCTCGTGGTGCCGGTGGGCCTGGTGGACAAGCCGTACGAACAGCGGCGCGACGTCCTGTGGGGCGACTTCTCCGGCGCCGCGGGCAACATGCTGGTCACAGGGGCTGCGCAGTCCGGCAAGTCGACCCTGCTGCGCACCCTCGTGGCGTCCTTCGCGCTCACCCACACCCCGGAGGAAGTCCAGTTCTACGGGCTGGACTTCGGCGGAGGTGGCATGACCGCGGTGGCGGAGCTTCCGCACGTGGGCGGAGTGGCCACCCGCCTGGACCCGGAGCGGGTGCGGCGCACGGTGGCGGAGGTCGCCTGGATCCTCGCCCAGCGGGAGGAGTACTTCCGGGTCGCAGGCATCAAGTCGATGGCCGACTACCGCCGTCGCCGGGCGCTCGGGGAGATCACGGACCAGCCATGGGGAGACGTCTTCCTCGTGATCGACGGCTGGGGCGGTTTCCGCCACGACTACGAGTCGCTGGAGGCGACCGTCACCGACATCGCCTCACGCGGGCTCGGCTACGGCGTCCACGTGGTCCTGGCCACGGATCGCGCCGTGGGCGTCCGTCCGGCCCTCAAGGACCAGATCGGGCTCCGGCTGGAGCTGCGGATCGCCGACCCCAAAGCCTCGGAGCTCTCCCCGTCCGTCGCCGCGGACATCCCGGCGGGCGCCCCCGGCCGGGGCCAGACACCGGACAAGCTGCACTTCATGGCGGCGGTACCGCGTATCGACGGTGTCGCCTCGGACGGTGCACTGTCCGAAGCCACGGCCGCCATGGTCCGCAGTGTGGCGCAGGCCTGGCGGGGGCCCACGGCGCCCGCGGTGCGCGTGCTGCCCCGCGAACTGCCCGCCGGCCTGCTGCCGAAAGGCGACGACCACCCGGACCGAGGTGTCGCCTTCGGCATCGACGAGGCCGAACTGCGGCCGGTCTTCGTCGACTTCGAGGCCGACCCGCTGTTCCTGGTCTTCGGCGAGAGCGAGTCCGGCAAGAGCGCGCTGCTGCGGCTGTTGGCGAAGCAGATCTGTGAGCGCTACACGCCGGAGGAAGCGCGTGTCCTGCTCGTCGATCCCCGGCTGTCCCTGCTGGGCGCCGTCCCGGAGACGCATCTCGCCGAGCACATGACCGCTGCCCGCTCGCTCGACCAACGGATGGACTGGCTGCAGCAGTTGTTCCGCATGCGTATGCCGACGGAGGACGTCACTCCGGAGCAACTGCGGGCCCGCAGCTGGTGGTCCGGCCCCATGACCTTCGTGATCATCGACGACTACGACCTGGTCGAGACCGCGAGCCGCAACGCGCTGGCCGGGCTCTCCGACCACCTGCCGTTTGCCCGGGACACCGGCATCTGCTTCGTCATCGCCCGCAGCACTGTGGGTGCCCACCGTGCCGGGTACGAGCCGTTCATGCAGCGCATGGACCAGGTGGGCGCCCGGGGTGTGGTCCTCTCGGGCGACCCCGGGGAGGGGAGCCTCATCGGCGGTGTCCGGCCCCGCCCCCTGCCCCCGGGCCGGGGCCAGTTCGTCTCCCGTGGACGAGGTACGGTCCTCGTCCAGACGGGCTGGCTCCCGGAGCCGTAGCCGGAGGCAGGGTCACCCGCCTCCGGGTACGGTGCCGTGCGGCGAGGTCAGACCGCCGCCGGATACGTCGGGTACTCCACCCCCGAGACGTGCTGCACGACCCGGATTACCTGGCAGGAGTAGCCGAACTCGTTGTCGTACCAGAGGTAGAGGATCGCGTTGTCGCCGTCGACCTTCGTCGCGCCGGCGTCGATGGTCGAGGCGTGGCGGGAGCCGACGAAGTCCATGGAGACCGCGTCGGGGGCGGTCGTGAAGTCGATCTGGCGCTTGAGCGGCGAGGTCAGCGAGACGTCCCGGAGGTGGTCGAGGACCTCCTCGCGCGTGGTCTCACGGCCCAGACGCAGGCTCAGGATCGCGATGGACACGTCCGGCACCGGGACCCGGATCGAGCTGCCGGTGATCGGCGCCTTGAGGTCGGGCAGCGCCTTGGCGACGGCCGAGGCGGCGCCCGTCTCCGTGATGACCATGTTGAGCGGCGCGGAGCGGCCCCGGCGGTCGGCCTTGTGGTAGTTGTCCAGCAGGTTCTGGTCGTTGGTGAACGAGTGGACCGTCTCCACGTGGCCGCGCAGCACGCCGTACTCGTCGGCCATCGCCTTCAGCGGCGGCACGATCGCGTTGGTGGTGCAGGACGCGCAGGACAGGATCTGCTCGTCCGGCTTGATCGTGTCGTGGTTGACGCCGTGCACGATGTTGGGGACATCGCCCTTGCCCGGCGCGGTCAGCACGACCTTGTCGATGCCGGGACGCAGATGCTGCGAGAGGCCCTCGCGGTCGCGCCACTTGCCGGTGTTGTCGATGAGGATGGCGTCCTTGATGCCGTACGCCGTGTAGTCGACCTCGGACGGGTCGTTGGCGTAGATCACCTTGATGGTGTTGCCGTTGGCGATGATCGCGCCCTCGGCCTCGTCGACGGTGATCGTGCCCTGGAACTGGCCGTGGATGGAGTCCCGGCGCAGCAGCGAGGCCCGCTTGACGAGGTCCTCGGAGGCCCGCCCGCCACCGCCCCGGACCACGATCGCGCGCAGCCGCAGACCGTTGCCGGAACCGGCCTTCTCGATCAGCAGCCGGGCCACCAGTCGGCCGATCCGGCCGAAGCCGTAGAGGACGACGTCCCGCGGCTCACGGCGGTCGATCTTGTTGCCGCCCGTCGCGCCGGCCACGGCCTCGGCGGTGAACTCGGCGACCGACAGGCCCCGGTCGTCGGTCTTGTAGATCTCGGCCAGGCGGCCGATGTCGATCTGCGAGGGACCGAGGTCCAGCGTGGTGAGCGCCTCGACGAACGGGAGGGTGTCGGTGACGGAGAGCTCCTCACCGGCGATCTGCCGGGCGAACCGGTGGGTCTTGAGGATGCTGACCACCGACTTGTTCACGAGGGAACGGCTGTGCAGGAGAACCGTTACGTCACGCTCGCGGTGCAGCCTCCCGATCATCGGGATCATCGATTCCGCGATCTCCTCGCGGTTCTTCCAGTCGGTGAACGAGTCGTCCTTGACAGTCACAGAATTCTCTTTCGAGCTAGGCGGCGCTCATATGCTAACCCCCTGATGTTTTGATCGATCGTCGGAGTGTCGCAGCTCACTGCCCCAGAATCCGGGGCGGTGTGGCGTCCGGGACCGGCCGCAGCAGCGAGGGGTGCGCGTCGGCCACCCGTTCCTTCGTGAACGCGGCCACGATCCTTCGGGCCAGGAGCGGATCCGCCGGGAGCGCGTGCGCCGCGAACCAGCGGGCGGGCGCCGGGTCGGGGGAGGGCTCGACGAACTCCGCGCCCGCGTAGTCGTCCAGCGGCGGGTCGTAGATGTATCCGGAGACCACGTCGTACCGCAGCAGCCGCGACACGAGGGCATCGCGGTCGTCGACCAGGAGCGGCACCCGGAAGAGGGGGAGGGGGCCGTCGTGCGCCGTGCGGTCGCGCAGGGCCGGGGAGGCCCACGGAGTGCCCGACAGAAGGGCGACCCCGGCCCGGCGGCGCGCGAGGTCCTCGTCGAGGCGGGCCAGCCGCAGCTTCAGCCGGCCGCGGACCAGCGGGCCGTGCCGGGAGCGGAATCCGTGCAGGTCGACGCGGACCCACGGCTCGTACGCCGCCAGGCTCGGAGCCTCGCGCGCGCAGGCGGTGAGCCGCGGGGCCCGTAGGGCCATCCGGAACGCGTCGCGCTCCAGCAGGCCCAGGCGCTCCATCGCCCGCCACGCCGGCCGCACCAGATGGAGCGTGCGGATGGTGGAACGGGCCAGCGGGCGCAGTGTCGTGGCGAGGTCCTCGCGCAGTCGGCCCGGGGTGAGCAGATCGTCCCGCAGCAGCTCCAGCTCCCGTAGGGTGCGCGCGTCCTCCACGGCGAGGAAACCGCCCGCCATCCCCGCCACATGCTTGGACAGGCTGAACACCGCCGCCTTGCCGAAGGTCCCGACCGGCCGCCCGTCCACATGGCTGCCGATCGCGTGTGCCGCGTCCTCGAACAGCGGGATCCCCAACTGCGCGCAGCGGCGGCGCAGTTCGAGAACCCGGTCGGGCACGCCGTACAGGTTGGTGGTCAGGACGGCGTCCACGTTCCGCCAGGTCGACTCCGGTACGGCCGCCGGGTCGATGTTGCCGTCCCACACCGAGACCGGGGCCTGCACCGGGCGCAGCCCGGCCGCGAGGACCACGAACAGGATCACGTCGTCGTTCACCGGTGACATCAGCACCCGCGCGCCCGGCCGGCACCAGCGCCTGAGCGCCAGGTACAGGGCCAGTCGGGCCGAGGGCGTGTAGACGCATTCGCGTCCCAGTCGCCGTGTCATCGTCGCGGCCAGCCGTGAGCCGTACGGCATCGGCACCCCCCTGTGTCGATGGGCGAGGAGAACGGCGGGCTCATGTGTCCCACGGCGAGCCGAAGGGACACCGGGGCTCAGCTCGCCAGCGGTCCGGCCTTGTCGGAGTCCGAGTGGTGTCCGGAGGTGCGCAGGGTGCCGACGGTCTTGAGGAGGCGGTCGGCGGGCTCGCGCAGGGCCGGGTGGGCGTTGACCGTGTTGCGCAGGCCCCGCACCGGGCGGCGCCACAGGCTGTGGGCCGTCGCGACCGGATGGGGACGGGTGGCGAAACCTTCCGCCACGCGCAGTTCACGCGTCTTGAGCCAGTCCTTCCACTCCTTGTCACCGCGCCCCATGTCCATGAGCCGCGCCCCGCGCCGGCCCGCCGCCTCCGCCATCCGCAGATGCATGATCAGACCGGGGGAGTAGTAGCGCAGCTCCGGGTCGTACGCGGTGAACCAGGGCGCGAAGACGGTGCGCGAGGTCGGTCCGAAGTGGGCGGCCACCGGCCGGTCACCGGCGTACAGCACCGAGAGGATCCCGGTGAAGTGCTCCTCGCGCACCTGGAACAGGTCCTCCACCAGCTCCACGATCCACGGCCGCGCGAACCGGTCCATCCGGCCCGTCCTGCGGTACTGGGCGGACTTCCACCGCATCAGGGTGCGCAGCGCCCCCGGGTCGCGCTCGTCGAACACGAAGCGCATCTCGCCCAGGTCGCGCCCGAGTCGGCGCTCCTTCTTGAGGGTCGTCTTGGCGAGCCCCGGGTACGCGCCGCGCAGCCACTCCGGGTAACTGTCGCTGCCGACCTTCAGATCGATCACCGGGGAGGCGAAGGTCCCCGTCACATACGGGGCGAAAGGCTGCTGCTCCTCGACGAGGTGGTCGAACTCGAACACCGAGAGCCGGCAGGCCTTGAGCAGGGCACGGGTGTCCCAGGTGACGCCGGGGCGGTGCACGAGCCCCTGGCAGTCGGAGAGCCCGAGCCCGATGGCCCGGCCGACTCCGAAGGAGTTGCGCTCGTACGGGAGGAAGCCCACGGCCTCTCCACGCTGGTGCAGCACCGCCACCCGGGCGGTGCCGCCGCGATGTCTGGCGATGCCCGCCGCGAACTCGGGTGCCAGGAACGGGTTGGCGAAGTCGGGGGATTCGTCCATCGCCCGGTGCCAGGCCCCCCGGAGCGTGGCATCGAGTCCCTCGGGTCTGTGGATCGTGATGTCCGTGTCACTGCTCGTCGATCGCATGGGCGACCGCACCCCCCAATTCCCCCAATGCCGATCGAACCGCCGGCAAGGATCAAACGTCGCGAAACAGTACGCACGCTGTCAAGGGTGTCTGCTGTAACGGAACAACGCGGAACGGATGCCCATGGTTCCCGCGGACGGTCACGACAACAGCCGCCGCTCCTTGGCGACGGCCACCGCACCGGCCCGTGTCTCGACGCCCAACTTGCCGTAGATCCGGCCCAGATGTGTCTTGACGGTCGCCTCGCTGATGAACAGGGCCCGGGCGATCTCCCGGTTGCCGAGGCCACGGGCGAGCTGCGCGAGGATCTCGTGCTCACGGGCGGACAGGGCTGGGCGCGGACTCCGCAGCCGGGTCAGCAGCCGGTCGGCCACCGGGGCGGAGAGCGTGCCGCGACCGGACGCGGCGTCGCGGATCGCCGTGAACAACTCCTCGGGCTGCTCGGCCTTCAGGAGATAGCCGGTGGCGCCCGCCTCGATGGCCCGGGTGATGTCGGCGTCGGTGTCGAACATGGTCAGCACCAGCACGCGCGGGCCGCGCTCGCCCTGGCCGGTGAGCCGCCGAGTGGCCGTCACCCCGTCCATGCCGCCGTCGAGTTGGAGATCCATCAGTACGACGTCGGGCCGCAGATGGGCCGCCATGGCGAGCGCCTCCTCGCCGGTGGCCGCCTCCCCGACCACGTCGATGCCGTCCGCGCTGGAGAGCAGGGCGCGCAGTCCGGCGCGTACGACGGCATGGTCGTCGCAGAGCAGCAGCCGGACGGGGGAGGAGGGCGGCGACGTACTCACAGGACGGGCTCCTTGATCACGAGCGGGACGGCGACCGACACCACGGTGCCCTCTCCCGGGGTCGACTCCACGGTCAGGGCGCCACCGGCCTGGCGGGCCCGGATCCGCATGGCGGGGAGCCCGTGCCCACGTCTCGCCGACGGCCGCGGGGCCCGCGCGAAGCCCCGCCCGTTGTCGGCGACGTCCAGCGAGACCTGGTCGTCCAGCCAGGTCAGGGTGAGCGCGGCCCGGGTCGCCGCCGCGTGCTCGCGTACGTTGGCCAGCGCGCCCTGCGCGATCCGCAGGAGCGCCGCCGCGACCCGTTCCGGCAGCGGGCCCGGTTCCCCGTCGAGCCGGACCTCCACGGTCAGCCCCGGCCCGCTCTCGCGCCGGGCCAGTTCCCCGAGCGCCTGTGCCAGGGAACGCTCCGCGAGATCGGCCGGGGCCAGATCGTGCACGAAGCGACGGGCCTCGGCGAGGCTGTGCGAGGTGATCTCCGCCGCCGCCCGGACATGGTCCCGGGCCGCCTTCTCGTCCGTGCCCCACGTCCGCTCGGCCGCCTGCAGCAGCATCCGTTGACTGGACAGTCCCTGCGCGAGGGTGTCGTGGATCTCCGCGGACAGCCGCTGCCGCTCCGCCAGCACCCCTGCCCGCCGCTCGGTGGCGGCGAGTTCGCTCCTGGTGTGCACCAGGTCCTCGATCAGAACGCGCTGCCGGGCCCCCTGCCGCTGCAGATGCACCAGTACGGCGGTGGCGACCGCGGCGACGGCGGGCGGGGCCACGACCATGTTCGGGTTGAGCGGTCCCTCCGCCACCCGTATCTCCGAGACGACGACCAGCGCGGTGAGCACGGCCGCCGACGGCACCGCGATCCTCGGGGGCAGCGCGTGCAGTCCGGCGAACAGCAGGGGCATCACACACCAGGTGGCGCTCGGCGCGAGGGCCAGCAGGACGACCCAGACGGCGGTGACCGAGCCCAGCCAGAGCAGATGACGCCGGGTGGGCGGCAGTCCAGGCCGGGGCGGCGGCGCCAGCAGATGCCCGAGGACGTACAGCAGACAGAAGAAGGAGAACAGCGCCACCACCCAGCCGGTGCGCGCCCCGCCCTGGTCGCGGGAGAGGAAACGGGCGAACGACGAGCCCAGCAGCAGGAAGAACGCGCCGTGCACGATCGCGCCCAGCCAGCGCTCGTCCGGATCGGAGTGGTCCATGCTCCGTGTCTAACGCCACGGAAGCGGGAGCGCATCAACCGATCGGCTGACATGGCGGTCGCCCGGACCTCACCGGGGCACAAGACTGTTGACCGAGCCGGAGACCCGGCCGCCGCATCGAGGCTGGCAGCGCAGCGACGATCTCCGAAAGGTCTCAGGATGCCCGCCAGGAACCTCACCGCCAACCGCGCCGCCCTCGGCCACCGTGTCGGCTACGCCCTGCGCCACCCCGACCGCGTGCCCCGCCATCTGGCTCGCGCCGCCCGCGATCTGTGGCTCAGCCACCGGCACCCGGACCACATCGCCTACTACCGGGCCGTGATGCGCTCCGACACCCGCACCGACCCGGACGCGGCTGTCGGCAGCCGCAACCGGGAACGCTGGCTGGCCGTCGGGGCGATGCAGTTCGACTACCTGGTCGGCCACGGCCTGCGCCCCGAGCACCGGATGCTGGAGATCGGCTGCGGCAACCTGCGCGGCGGCTGGCGGTTCATCCGCCACCTGGAGCCCGGCCACTACTACGGCGTCGACATCTCGCCCGACATCCTCTTCGCCGCACAGGACACGATCGTCGAGATGGACCTGCGGAAGCGGCTGCCGAACCTGACCCCGGTCCGCGATCTGACCCTGCGGTTCCTGCCGGACGCCCACTTCGACGTCGTCCACGCGCACAGTGTCTTCTCGCACTCGCCGCTGCCGGTGATCGAGGAGTGCCTGGCCCATGTCGGCCGGGTGCTCGCCCCCGGCGGCTGGTTCGACTTCACCTTCGACCGTACCGAGGGCGAGGAACACCATGTGCTCCGGGAGGACTTCTACTACCGGGTGGAGACGCTCGTCGCCCTCGCCGAGAGGCACGGTCTGCGGGCCCGGTTCATGGACGACTGGGAGGAACTCCCACACGGCCAGTCCAAGATCCGCGTGACCCACGGGGTGCCGCGGTCTCAGTGACGGGCCGCCGCCTGGCTCTCTCCGAGCAGCACGGCACTGGGCCGGTTGGTGCTCGCGTCCTCGATGCAGCCCCGCAGCCGCATCACGTCGTGCTCGGGCAGGGCGGGGCGGATCACGGCGCCGCGGACCCCGTCGTCCGGCCTGCCTCAGCGTGGCGCCGTGGTTCTGCGAGGCGGTGGAGCGACGGCAGGTCTCCCAGAGATCCTGAGCGGCCAACCGCACGGCCAGGAGCCGCCTTCAGCCGTGGTCTCGACACGGAAGACCATGGTGGTGCCGACCGCGTCGGGCGAGTCCTCGGCCCGGGTCTGGGTGGAGTCGGCCGGCGCGGTCCACAGCGGCACCAGCACGAGGCCGCCGACGGCAGCCCCGACACCGGCCAGGGCGGGCCGGGTACGGGCGGGCGGCACGGCGGGGCGGCTCTCCAACGGCGCCCTGCCGACCCGGCGTCCGAGAGGTGGGGCGGTGAGGGCGGCGAGGCGACCGGCCGGCGTTCCGCGCCGGGCCGCGCGGTGGCGCCCGCCACCTTCTGGATGACCATCGCGATACCGGAGGGCGCCACCCCGGCCGCCATCAGGACCGGCACGAACACGAACGTGTCCTCAGACTCTTCATGCCGCTTCGTCTGCGTGCGTGTCCCGTACCGTCACGGCGCCAGTGCCGCCGTCCACGGCGAGCGGTGTCCCACCCGGGAAGCGGTCGAGTGCGTCGGGCACGTCGAGGGGCGTCGGAGGTACTTGAGTCAAGCAAATAAATCTGGTGTGCTGTGCGCCAATAACGCGGCACGGGGTCTTGTTAGGACAATCGCCGGGGATCTAGGGTCGACTCCGGGGAGCAAGCGCTTTCCCCGCACGTCAGCGTCCTCTTCCGGGCGCCCGAGGAGGACTGTATGCCCCGTCCAGCCCGCCGCCGCGCAGCCGTGGTCGGCACCGGCGCCATCGTCAGCGGCAGCCACCTGCCCGCGCTCAGGGCCCACGCGGAGCGGGTGGAACTGGTCGCCGCCGTGGACGTGGACCAGGGCAGACTCGACGCCTTCCAGGAGCTCGCCGGCGACGGGGTCGCCGGCTACACCTCGATGGACGAGATGCTGGACGCCGTACGCCCCGACCTGGTCCTCATCGGTACCCCGCCGTCGCTGCACCGGCAACAGACCGTGGCCGCGCTGAAGGCAGGCGCCTGGGTGCTGTGCGAGAAGCCGCTGACGCTGTCGCTCGCCCAGTACGACGAGATCGCCGCGGCCGAGGAGGCCTCCGGTGCCTACGCCTCCGTGGTCTTCCAGCACCGCTACGGCTCCGGCGCCGTCCACGCGCGCGAGCTGATCACGAGCGGCGAGCTGGGCGCCCCCCGGGTCGCCCACTGCCAGACCACCTGGCACCGGGACGCCGACTACTACGCCGTACCGTGGCGCGGAACCTGGGCCAGTGAGGGCGGCGGCCCGACCATGGGGCACGGCATCCACCAGTACGACCTTCTCCTGCACCTGCTCGGCCCGTGGGCGGAGATCCGCGCCATGGCGGCCCGGCTGGTCCACGACACCGAGAGCGAGGACGTCTCCACCGCCCTCGTCCGGTTCGAGAGCGGCGCCCTCGCCACCGTTGTCAACAGCGTGCTGTCACCCGACGAGGTGAGCCGCATCCGTATCGACTGCGCCGACGCGACCGTCGAACTCACCCATCTGTACGGCCATCGCAACGAGGACTGGACCTACACGCCCGCCCCCCACGTGGCCGCCGACCGCGTCGACGCCTGGCGCACGCCTGCCTCCGACGTGCCCAGCTCGCACGCGGCCCAGCTCGGCGCGCTCCTCGACGCGTACGACAACGGTGTCAGGCCTCCCGGCAGCGGCACCGACGCGCGTGCCACCCTCGAGTTCGCCGCCGCGCTCTACAAGTCGGCGTTCACGGGACAGCCCGTGCACGCGGGCGACATCGCGCCCGGCGACTCCTTCTATCCGGCCATGCACGGCGACCACCCCCACTGGGCCCCCAAGGAGCGCGCATGAGCATCCGCGTCAGCCACGTCCACGGCGAACACATCGCCGTCGAGGCGGCGAACGGCACGGAGATCCTCCGCTATGTCTACCGACCCGACCCCGAGGCCTTCGAGGCCAAGAAGCCCTATGCCCATCCGGTGCGCACCCTCGCCGGGAACACGGTGACCGGCTACCGCCCCAACGACCACCGCTGGCACAAGGGCCTGCAGATGACGGCAAGCCATCTGTCCGGGCAGAACTTCTGGGGCGGCAACTGCTACGTCCACGGGCAGGGTTATCTGCCGCTGCCGGAGCGCGTCGGGTCGATGCGGCACGACGGCTTCCCGGCGCTGGAGGTCGAGGACGACCGTCTCACCTTCACCGAGGAGCTCACCTGGGTGGAGAACGGCGGCACCGAGTGGGCGCGAGAGGTGCGCGGCATCACCGTCCACTCGGTCGACGAGGAGTCCGGCTCCTGGGCCCTGGACTGGTCGATCCGCCTCACGAACACCCGCGACGAACCCCTCGTCTTCGGCTCCCCGACCACCGCGGGCCGTGAGATGGCCGGTTACACCGGACTCCAGTGGCGCGGCCCCCGCGACTTCACCGGCGGCGCGGTCTTCGCCCCGGGCACCGACGCCGACGCGGACAAGCTGATGGGCAGCCAGGGCCCCTGGCTCGCCGTCACCACCGAGCACGACGACGTGGACGCCCACTCCACGCTCGTCTTCGCGCACGCGCCCGAGAACCTCGACTCGCGGAGCGCGATCCACGAGTCGCACTGGTTCGTGCGCTCCGAGCCGTTCCCGACGGTCGCGTTCTCCTGGGCGTTCTTCGAGGAGTTCGAGCTGCCGCCGGGGGAGTCCTTCGAGTACCGCTACCGGCTGGTGGTGGCCGACGGAGCCTGGGACGCCGAACGGGTCGGTGAGCACCTGGAGGGCCTGTCGTGGTGACCAAGCCGGAGCTTCCCCACCCGCTGCCCGGCGCGGTGGGCCTGTCCCACCTGAGCGCCTACGACTGGGAGGCCGCCGACGGCGTCTGCGGCGGCAGCCCGCATCTGCACCTGGTGTGCACGGAGGCGTACGTCGTCACCGGCGGCCGGGGCGCGGTGCAGACGCTGAGCCCCGACGGCTACCGGGAGATCCCCCTGGAACCGGGCTCGATCGCCTGGTTCACCCCGGGCACCGTGCACCGCATGCTCCAGGGCGGCGATCTGCGGATCACCGTGCTGATGCAGAACAGCGGACTGCCCGAGGCCGGGGACGCCGTCTTCACCTTCCCGCCGGAGGTGCTCGCCGATCACTCGCGGTACGCCGAGGCCGCCAAGCTTCCGCCCGGCACCGGACCGGAGACGGCCGCGGCCGCCCGACGCCGACGGGACCTCGCCGTCGAGGGCTACCTCGGTCTGCGCGAGGCCCTGGCCGCCGGGGACAACGGCCCGTACCTGGAGTTCCAGCGGGCCGCCGCCCGCCTGGTGCGGGAGAAGGTGCCCGACTGGCGCGAACTGTGGCAGGCCGGTGCCCTGGCCACCGCCGAACGCACCGGCGCCCAGCTCGACGCGCTCGCCTCCGGTGAGCCGTCGTATCTCGGCGGGGCGACCGCGTACGAGGCCGCGCCGACCCGGCTCGGCGGCTTCGGGATGTGCGGCAGACGCGACGAGTACAACCTGCCGGGGACGACACTGCCGTACCGCGGCGAGTAACACCGCTTGTTCTGGGGGGAGTTCCAGGGGGGCCGTAGAAAGTCCGAGGAAGGGATGAGGTGACCTCGGCATGCCCGGACACAGGACAAAGGGGTTCTGCGCTTCGGCCGTCGCACTCGCGCTCTGCGCGCTGGCGGCCGGTTGCGGAGGCTCCGGGGAATCGGTCGGCGGCGGCAAGGTCGTGCTGCGCTACACGTGGTGGGGCAACCCCGACCGCGCGGAACGCACCGAGCAGGCTGTCGCCCTGTTCGAGAAACAGCACCCGAACGTACAGGTGCAGACGTCGTTCTCGGGGTACGACGCCTACAAGCAGAAGCTCGCCGTCCAGGCCACGGGCGGCGACGCACCCGACGTGATGCAGCTCGACTACCGCCAGATCGACCAGTACGCGTCCGGCGGGGTCCTGCTCGACCTGGCGAAGCAGAAGGCCGTACTGCGTACCTCCGAGATCGACTCCGGACTGCTCGCCACCGGCCGGGTGGACGGCACCCAGTACGCGATCCCGCAGGGCCGCGGCACCGAGACCGTCGTCTACGACGTCAAGGCCTGGAAGGACTCCGGGGTACCGCTCCCGCGCGCGGGCTGGACCTGGTCCCAATGGGCCGAAGCTGTGCGGGAGTTGAAGAAGGAGACCGGCAAGCCTGGCGCCACCGACCCGGGCCAGAGCGAGGACGCCTTCGAAGTCTGGCTGCGCGGACAGGGCAAGGCCCTCTACACCAAGAGCGGCGGAATGGGCTTCACCGCCGACGACCTCACCAAGTGGTGGACCTTCACAGACAAGTTGAGGCGGGAAGGCGCCGTCTCCCCGGCCGAGCAGACCACGCAGCTCGACGGCTCCGTGGAGAACACCCCGCTCGGCCGCGGCAAGGCCACCTCGGACATGAACTGGGACGCCCCGTCGAGCGGTTACCTCGCGATCATCCCGACCGGGATCGAACTGGCCCCCATGCCGTCCGGCTCCGACGGCACTCCCGGCCAGTACTTCAAGCCGTCCATGTTCCTCGGAGTCTCCGCGAACACCGGCCACGCCAAGGAGGCGGCCCAGCTCGTCGACTTCCTCCTCAACGACCAGGCCGCGGCGAAGATCCTCGGCGCCACCCGTGGCATCCCCGTCAACGAGACCATCCGCGAGGAGACCGCACCCCTCCTCAAGGACTTCGACAAGACGGTCGCCGACTACCAGACCTCCCTGGAAGGCAAGTTGAAGGATCCGCCGCAGGCCCCGCCCTCCGGTGACAACGCCCTCCAGAGCACCTTCCAGCGCGACTACGACCAGGTCTCCTACGCGCGCATGTCGCCCCGCGAGGCGGCCGAGAACTACGTCACCGAGGCGAAGGCGGAGCTGAGGTCATGACCACCACCGCGATCCCCACGGGGGAGAGGCGCGCCACCGCCCCCGCGACCAAGCGCCGGCCCAAGCGTGAACGCCAGGGCGCCGCCTGGGTGTTCCTGTCCCCGTGGGTCCTCGGCGCGAGCGTTCTCACCCTGCTGCCGATGGCCGTCTCGCTGTACCTGTCGTTCACCGACTACAACCTCTTCGACCCGCCCCACTGGGTGGGCCTGCGCAACTACACGCAGATGTTCACCGAGGACCCGCGCTACTGGCGTTCGGTCATGACGACCCTGATGTACGTCGTCATAGCCGTGCCGCTCCAACTGGCCCTCGCGCTGGTCGTCGCGCTCGCCCTCAAGTCCATGAAGCGCGGCAAGGCCTTCTACCGCTCCGCGTTCTACGCCCCGTCGCTGCTCGGCGCCTCCATGTCCATCGCGCTGGTCTGGCGGGCGGTCTTCAACGACGGCGGCACCGTGGACAACCTGTTCGGCACCGGTGGCTGGGTCAACAAGCCCGGCTGGGCGCTGCTGGCCGTCGCCCTGCTGACGGTGTGGCAGTTCGGTGCGCCGATGGTCATCTTCCTCGCGGGCCTGCAACAGATACCCGCCGAGCTCTATGAAGCGGCGGCCGTCGACGGGGCGGGGAAATGGCGGCAGTTCCTGTCCGTCACCGTGCCCATGCTGTCCCCGGTGCTGTTCTTCAACCTGGTCCTGCAGACCATCCAGGCCTTCCAGGTCTTCACCCCCGCCTTCGCGGTGAGCGCGGGCAAGGGCGGTCCCGCCGACTCCACGCTCGTCTACACGATGTACCTCTACGACCGGGGCTTCGTCGCCTCCCACATGGGCTATGCCTCCGCCATGGCGTGGGTGCTGCTTCTGGTCATCGGCGTCGTCACGGCGGTGCTGTTCCGTACCTCGCGTTCCTGGGTCTTCTACGCGTCCGAGGGGGACCGATGACCTCCATATCAACCGCCGCCGCCCGCAAACCCGTTCGCTGGGGCCGGGTCGCCCTGCACCTCGGCTGCCTCGCGGCCCTGCTCGTGATGCTCTACCCGCTGGCCTGGCTCCTCGCCACCTCGCTCAAGCCCGCGAACGAGGTCATCGCCAGCCTCGACCTCCTGCCCAGCCACCTGGAGTGGTCCAACTACGAGACCGCCTTCGAGGGCGTCAACGACGTCTCCATCTGGCGGCTGCTGTCCAACTCCCTGCTGATCGCGGGCGGCGCGGTCCTCGGCAACGTCATCAGCTGCTCGCTCGCCGCCTACGCCTTCGCCCGTCTGCGCTTCAAGTTCCGCGGCCCGATGTTCGCCTTCATGATCGCCACGATCATGCTGCCGCACCACGCGATCCTGATCCCGCAGTACATCATCTTCAACAAGCTCGGCCTGGTGAACACGTACTGGCCGCTGATCCTGCCCAAGTTCCTGGCCACGGAGGCGTTCTTCGTCTTCCTCATCGTGCAGTTCATGCGCGGCCTGCCACGTGAGCTGGAGGAGGCCGCGCGCATCGACGGCTGCGGTCCCTTCCGCAGCTTCTTCCAGATCGTGCTGCCGCTGACCAGGCCCGCGCTGATCACCACGGCGATCTTCACCTTCATCTGGACCTGGAACGACTTCTTCACCCAACTGATCTACCTCTTCGACCCGGACAAGTTCACGCTCACGCTCGCTCTGCGCTCGTTCGTGGACGCCTCCAGCCAGTCGGCGTTCGGCCCGATGTTCGCGATGTCGGTCATCGCGCTGCTGCCGATCGTGCTGTTCTTCCTCGCCTTCCAGCGGTTCCTGGTGGAGGGCATGGCCAGTTCGGGACTCAAGGGGTGAGCGGGATGCGTGCTCGTGAAGCCGGTGAGGTCTTCGGACCCCGGATGACCCTGTTCGCCGACATGCTGAGCGTCGGCCTTGCAACGGCCGTGGTGTGCCTTCCCGTTGTGACGGCCCCGGCCGCGCTGTCGACCGCGTGCGCGGTACTGCGGGGCGCGGTGGAGGGGCAACCCGCCACCGCGGGCCGCTACTTCGCGGTGCTACGGCGACGGCTCCGGGCCTCGGACCTGGTGGCGGGTGCCATAGCCCTGGCCGGCGGGCTGCTGTTCCTGGCGGACCTGGCGCTCGCCGGCGCCGGGCTGCCCGGGGCACCCTTGTTCGCCGTGGTGGCGGCCGGAATCGGTGCGGCCGCCCTCGTCGTGGGCCTGCGGTCCTGCGCACGGCCCGAGTCGCTGACCGACTGGCCGGCCGCCGTACGCACGGCCGCCCGGGACGCCGTACGGGACATCGGCGGGAGTGCCCTGGTGCTGCTGGCCGTATCCACGGCCGCTCTGTGCGCCTGGATGCTGGTGCCGCTGGCCTTCCTGGCGCCCGGACCGTTGGCGTTGGCGCTCACCGCCGTTCATGTCCGACTGACCGTCACATCCCAGAGTTAACGGGCCATTAGGGTGCTTGGAGGGTAAGGCGACGTCTGCGGTGTAAATCATCTTGGCATGAACCTGCGGCCCGACGGGCGGGTCGCGGTCTCATGGAGGTGTGGAATGCACCGCAGACTCGCCACCGCGTTGAGCGCCTCGACCCTGGCCCTCGTCACCGTCGTATCCACCGCCGCTGCCGCCGACGCCGCCCCCGCCGACAAACCCCAGGTCCTCGCGAACTGGACCCAGACCAGCGCGTCCAGCTACACCACGTGGGCCGCCGCCCGCGCCGACCAGGGCGCCTGGAGCGCCTACGCCTTCGACTGGTCGACCGACTACTGCTCCTCCTCACCGGACAACCCCTTCGGCTTCCCCTTCTCGATGTCCTGCGCCCGCCACGACTTCGGCTACCGCAACTACAAGGCCGCGGGCGCCTTCGACGCCAACAAGTCCCGCCTCGACAGTGCCTTCTACGAGGACCTCAAGCGGGTCTGCGTGAACTACAGCGGCGCGAAGAAGACGTCCTGCACCAGCACCGCCTGGACGTACTACCAGGCGGTGAAGGCGTTCGGCTGACGGCCTCGGTGGGTTTCAGTTCAGTGCCTT
>NZ_JBJDQL010000037.1:0-67606 GCF_044903305.1 Streptomyces sp. NPDC019531
GTGTCCGTCCTCGGTCCGGCGGTTGCTGTTGCTTCAACAGTGCTCTGTAACGGACGCCGGCCGCTGCGGGCGGACACCCCCCACCCCGGCCCCTTCGCGCCGTACGCGGCTTGCGGTACGTGCACCCACCGCTTTTAGGGGCGCGGGGAACTGCGCGACCAGCCCCCACCGGCCCGCGGTCGCCCCACAACCCGACCCGGCACCCCATTGGGCGCCCCGCCCCCATCACTCTGGTGGACCCCACAACAACGCCCCCGCCCCCACCCCCGGCCAGGATGCGGTCATGGGTATACGCATGCTCCACCGCCGGACGGCCCCCGCCCGGACGCAGGCTCAGGCGCACGCCGACAACGCCCCGTCCGTCGCGCGCCGCCCGGTCCCGGCCCACGCGGCCGCCGCAAGCACCGCCCGTGTTCCCCGCGACCTGACGACTCTCCTGCGCCGCGCCACCGACGACCTACGGCACCGTTTCGCCCGCCGCGACCGGGACGACGTGGACCAAGAACCGGAGGGGGTGTCCCAGGAGCCGTCCAGGCATCGGCTGTGGGCCGAGTTGGCGCTCGGTTATCTGGCGCTCGCTCTCACCCTGCTGCCCCGGGCCCGGCCGATGCCGACGATGACCGTGTTCGTCGCGACGACGGACACCGTCATCGGGCGGCCGGAAGGCCGGCCTCTTCCGGGGCACCGGACGCCGGAGCAGGGCGCCACAGCCTGACGCCCGTGGCGTACAGCAGGACCCCGAGTGTCAGTCCGGCGCCTGCCCCGAAGCAGAGGGTCGGGATCAGCTCCCAGGGCCTCGCGGTGGAGCCCCAGTACGCCCACCACCGCGAGGCCCGCTGCACCGCCGCCACCGTCATGCACGTGCCGATCACGGTCATCGCCCCGTACCTGTCCCGCGTCGAGAGCACGGGTACACCCCGCGGCTCGGCCGTCATCGGTGCCCGGCGCAGGGCGTAGGCGCAGAACGCGGCGATCATGAGGGCCGCCACCGCCGAACTGCCGTACTGGAGGTACCAGTACAGAGGGGAGCCGGCCAGTTCCCTTCCCAGGAAAGGGAACAGTCGCATCCCCCATCGGTCGTGATGGGTGAACGCGTCCCACACGACGTGGGTCAGCGCTCCGAGTGCCGCGGAGACGTACCAGCGGACGATCAGGGCGGTACGTACGCGTGCGCGTGGCGTTCCGCAGCGCAGGAGTGTCGCCGGTCTGCCCTGCCGTCCTCGGGGCAGCAGGGCCACCAGCGGCTCGCGCAGCAGCAGCCACAGGCCCACCAGCGCCCAGGCGATGAGCACATCGACCGTGAAGACGCCCAAGAAGGAGTGCGTGACGGTGCCGAACTCCATCGCCCCGGACACGACACTTGCCGCGAAGTAGGTCATGTCGGGTGAGAAGGATCCGGCCACGAGTACGGCCGGAACCAGTCGGCCCCGGCCGGATCCGTCGGCGCGCACCGCGGGCAGCACCGCCGCCGCATGGCTGAGGGTGAACGGCAACGGGGCTCCTCACTACGGACGTTGTCCGGGCGGCGGCCCGGGTGATCGGGTCCGTCCAGTATGAGTGACGCGTTCCCGCACCGATCGAACATGGCCAACCGGTGAATATCGGGCGCGAAGCGGTGTTCGTGAAAAGGAAGTTGTCGTAGGGTCACACGGGTCACCGTGCTGGGGAGTTCGGTCGAACGTGCGAATCAGGAATTACCGCGCGTCACAGGGGCAACCTCCAGGGCGGCTCGACCGTCACACCTCGACGAGAGCGACAGACGGAGACGGGCGCTCGGGCGTCCTTGGGAGGGGTTCATTTTATGGCGGCGCAATTCGGCAGGAGGCTGCGCAAAGGAGCGGTGACCACCGCCGTGGCCGCGGCCGCGGTCGCGGCACTGTCCGCCTCCCAGGCCCCGGGAGCGACAGCCGACGGCGACGGCAGATCGACCGCCGCCGACGCCCAGCCCTCCCCCGACGCGACCGCCGGTGACGGCAGCGCGACCGGCAACTCGCCGTACTACACGGACCTGCCGCCGCTGAACACCCCGAGCCCCGCGCCGACCGACGGCAGTACTCCCTCCACCTCTCCGGTCGAGAGTGAGGCGGGCATACCCGCGACCGTCCTCGACGCCTACAAGAAGGCCGCGACGGAGCTCCAGGAGTCCAAGCCCGGCTGCAATTTGCCCTGGCAGCTCCTCGCCGCCATCGGCCAGGTCGAGTCGGGCCAGGCCAGCGGCGGCCGGGTCGACGCGGACGGCACCACGACCTCCAAGATCCTCGGCCCGCAGCTCGACGGCAACGGCTTCGCGCTCATCCAGGACACCGACAACGGTGTCTACGACGGCGACAGCGCCTACGACTCGGCCGTCGGGCCCATGCAGTTCATCCCGTCCACCTGGGCGTGGGCCGGACGCGACGGCAACGGCGACGGGGTGAAGGACCCGAACAACGTCTACGATGCCGCTCTCGCCGCCGGTCACTACCTGTGCCGCAACGGCTGGGACCTGTCGACCAGCGGCGACCTGGAAAGCGCGATCCTCAGCTACAACAACTCGCGGGCCTACCTGAACACGGTCCTGTCGTGGCTGGAGTACTACCGCGAGGGCACCTACGAGGTCCCCGACGGCACCGGCACGGTCCCCGACAGCCGCAGTGACGGCAGCAGCGGCAGCAGCGGGTCGACCTCCTCGCCGTCGTCGCCCTCCACGCCGGGTACGTCCACGCCGAGCACGCCCGGCACCGGCTCGTCCAGCCCCACCACGCCGGCCTCGCCGACACCCACCCCGCCGGCCCCGTCGACGCCCGTCACGCCCACCCAGTCCGTGCACCACCTGGAGGACTCGGGCACCGCGAAGCTCACCGCCATGGCGGGCGACGCGTTCACCACGAAGATCAGCACCAAGGCCGAGAACGCCGCAGGGCAGGGCGTCCCCAAGGTCCGGATCCGCTTCACGATCGTCGGCGACACCGACGCCACCTTCGCCGGCGGCGAGAAGGTCGCCACCGGTCTCACCGGCGCCTCCGGCGTGGCCACCGCGCCCGCGCTCCAGGCGGGCGAGACCACCGGCACCTTCAAGGTCACCGCGACCCTCATCGGCCGTACGGTCACCGGCCCGGCCTACACGGCCACCGTCACCCAGCGCGTCGCCGACACCCTCGTCCGCACCAGCGACACCGCGCTGACCTGCACGCCGAGCGGCGAGTTCGCCGACGCCGTCGAGGTGAAGGCCACCTACAAGGGCGCCGTCGCCGACAAGGTCGCCGCCACCGCCACCCTCATCAAGTCGGCCGACGACGCGACCGAGAACGACAAGGGCCCCTACTTCAAGGACGCCGACGGCAAGACCGTCCGCACCCTGACGGGTCTCACGACCGACGCCAACGGCGTGCTGAAGCTGCCGCAGCTCTACTCCGACACCACCACCGGCACCTTCGTGCTCCGCATCACCACCACGGGCGGGGCGACGCTCGACGTGACACTGACCGTGGCGGCCGCCGCGGACGCCTCCGCGAGCCCCTCGCCCAGCGCGAGCGCGACTTCGTAGGCACCAACGGACCCACCCCCGGAGGGCGTTCCTTCCGCTACGGCGGACAGGGCGCCCTCCGTCCGTGTGCGAGCTGTTCTCATCTCGCCCGCCCGTTGCTACGGTGCCGGACCTGACGATGTATCAGTTCCCGTCCGCGGGGAGGCAGACATGCGCGCCCTCATCGCCGCCGCGACCGGCCTCGCCCTCGCGTTCGCGCTGGTCCTCACGATCACCGCACTCGGCACGCCCACCGGCAGGACATCCCCCAAGCCGCTGCTGACCACGGTGCCCGCACACCCGTAACCGCCCGCCCGGGAGGCCGAGATGCGCCGCAAGACCAGCCTGGTCCTGCTCGCCCTCGCCGTGTTCTTCGCGGCGCTGTCCCCGCTGCTGCGCTGGTACGCCTTCCCGCGCCTGGCCAAGATCCCCGCGAACCAGTACCAGGACATGGTTCTGGAGGCGAAGAACGCGACCCTCATCGACTACGGCTCGATGACGGCGAAGAAGGTCCCGAAGGTCACCATCGTGCAGACCCTCAAGGGAAACGTGGAGGCCTCCGAGAAGATCGAGAAGACGGTCGGCAAGGACGTCGTCGTCTGGGACGGCCTGTCCTACGTCGTCGGCCCCGACGGCAAGATGGTCTCCAAGATCCCCGAGCGCTACATCTTCGACGCCCATTCCCAGGAACCCGTCCACGCCACCGGCGAGATGGTCGACGACACCCCGGTCAAACGCGAGGGCATCGAGTTCAAGTGGCCCTTCCTGACAGAGAAACGGGACTACGAGTACTTCGACGCCCAGGCCCGCACCTCGGCCCCCATCCACTACGAGGGCACCCGCACCTTCCGCGGCGTCGACGTCTACTACTTCGAGCAGACCATCCCCTGGACCAAGGTGCCCTTCCCGAAGACCATGCCGGTCCAGGGCATCACCCCCGAGTCCATCGCCAAGACCGGCACCACCCGCTGGTACACCACGGTCCGCAAGTTCTGGGTCGAACCCCTCACCGGCGCCCCCGTCTACGGCGAGGAACTCCACAAGGAGGAACTGCGCGGCGGCACCCTGCTCGGCGGCCGCGACAAGGTGACGGTCTTCGCCGGCGACGTGAAGATGCGCGAGGACTACATCGAGCACACGGTCGACCTGGTCAAGTCGAACCGCACCCTCGTCCTCGTCATGACCTCGTACCTGCCGTGGGGCTTTCTGACCCTGGGCGTCCTGCTGCTGGCGCTGTCGCTGTGGCTGGAAGCCCGCAGCCGCCGTCCGGCTCCCGAGAAGGTGGACACCCCCGAACCGGTCACCGCCTGAGCCGCGCGTTGGTGTGCCGCGTCGGCTCGGCGCCCGCCGGGTCCTCCGGCCACGGATGCTTCGGATACCGGCCGCGCAACTCCGCCCTCACGCCGTTGTAGCCGCCCTTCCAGAAGGAGGCGAGGTCGGCGGTGACCGCGGCGGGCCGGCCGGCGGGGGAGAGGAGATGCACAAGCAGCGACACCCCGGCGACCCGCGGCGACTCCTTCAGCCCGAACATCTCCTGCAACTTCACGGCGAGCACGGGCTGTTCCGGGTTGCCGTAGTCGATCCGGATTCTGGACCCACTCGGTACGGCGATCCGCTCGGGTGCGAGCTCGTCCAGTCGAGCGGCGTCACCGGAGGCCCAGGGGAGCAGCCGCTGCAGTGCTTCACCGGCGTCGATGCGCGCCAGGTCGGCCCGGCGCCGGGCGCGGCCCAGCTCCGGCTCCAACCACTCGTCCACGCGCGCGTGGAGCGCGTCGTCGCAGACGTCGGGCCACGGGTCCCCGAGGTGGTGGCGCAGGAACGCGAGCCGCTGCCGCAGTACGTCGGCGTCGGGCGTCCACCGCAGCAGCCGTAGCCCTTCCTGATGGAGCCCTTCAAGAAGAGCCTCGCGTACGAGGACGGCGTCGGCGTTCCTCAGCGGCCGTGCCGTGAGCTCGATCGCCCCGAGCCGCTCCACCCGCCGCGCCACGACGTCACCGTCGGCCCAGTGCACCTCCTGGAGCTCGGAGTACAGCGACGCCGCCGCCGACCGGGCCGTGTCCTCGTCGATCACGGCGGCGAGCTGCACACGCGCGTGGCCCTTCCCGACGGGACGGTCCGCCACGGCCACGGCGATCCAGGGGGCGCCTCGGAGAGGGGAGCCGGTGGGGAGTTCGGCGCGGGTGCCGGAGGCCATGAGGTAGGAGCCGCCGTCGGCCTTGGCCACGCGCTCGGGGAACGCCAGGGCGGCCACGAGCCCGACCACGCCGTCCTCGCCGGTGTCCGCCGACCGGGGGCCCCGAGGGGCGGGCGGGTGCGTGGACTCCGTCGCGGCGGCCCGCAGCCGCCGCACCTCCGCCCGCCACCGCCCCGCATAGGCGTCACTCCCGCGCCGGGCGGTCCGCAACGCGCCCACGAGGTCGTCCCCGTACTCCCGCGGCGCCTCCTCACTCAGCAGTGCGACGACCTCGGCGGCACGCTCGCCCCCGACCGACGCGGCCGCGTCCAGGAGGGCCCGTCCCACCCGCGGGTGCAACCCCAGCCGTGCAAGCCGGACACCCCGCTTCGTGGCCTGACCGGCCGGGTCCACCGCGTCCACCGCCGCGAGAGCGGCCCTTGCCGCCGCCATCGCCCCGCCCGGCGGCGGATCCAGCAGCGCGAGCCCTGACGCGTCCGGATCGCCCCAGCAGGCCACCTGCAACGCGAACGCCGTCAGATCGGCCACCTTGATCTCCGGCAACGGAAAACGCGGCAGACGGGAGTCCTCGGCCTCCGCCCAGCAGCGGTACACCGCACCCGGTGCCTCCCGCCCGGCACGGCCCGCCCGCTGCCGCCCCGCCGCCTGCGAGGCCCGTACCGTCGCCAGTGCGCTCAGCCCGCGCGCGTGGTCGACGCGCGGCTCCCTCGCGAGCCCCGAGTCGACGACCACCCGCACCCCGGGCACCGTCAGGGACGACTCGGCCACGGACGTCGCCAGCACCACCCGCCGCCGTTCCCCACCGGCCAGCACCGCGTCCTGCACGGCCGCCGGGGCCCGGCCGTGGACCTGGAGCACCTCCACGTCACCGAGACCGCCCAACTGCCCGGCCACGCGCGCGATCTCGCCCACACCGGGCAGGAAGCACAGCACGTCCCCGTCCCGCTCGGCCAGCGCCCGCCGCACGACCGACGCCACGTGTGCGAGCAGCGCGGGATCGACACGCATGCCGTGCGGCGGCCGTACGGGACGGGCCGGGGGCGCCCAGACGACCTCCACCGGATGGGAGACGCCCGCCGCCTCCACCACGGGTGCGTCGCCCAGGAGCCGGGCCCACCCCTGTGCGTCGGTCGTCGCGGACGCGGCCAGCAGATGCAGCTCCGGCCGCAGGGTCTGCCGTACGTCCCAGAGGAAGGCCGCCGTGGTGTCGGCGTCCAGATGGCGCTCGTGGCACTCGTCGAGCACCACCACGTCGATGCCCGCCAGCTCCTGGTCCCGCTGGAGCCGCTGCAGCAGCACACCTGTCGTGACGACCTCCACACGCGTGTGGCGCCCGACCACCCGCTCGCCGCGCACGGTGTATCCGACGCTCTCGCCGACCTTCTGGCCCAGCAGCCACGCCATCCGCCGGGCGGCCGCGCGGGCCGCGATCCGGCGGGGCTCGGCCACGACGACCTTCCGCGCGAGTGCGCCGGAGTCCAGCAGACCAGCGAGGGCCAGCGGCACGAGGGTCGTCTTGCCGGTGCCGGGCGGCGCCACGAGGACCGCCGTGCCGTGCCCCGCCAGGGCGTCGCTCAGCGCGGGCAGGGCGCCGCGTACGGGAAGGGCGTCCAGGGCGTCGTAACGGATCACGCCCCTAGTGTCGTATGGCCGCGCGGGCGCCCGTGTACGTCAGTCCCGTTCGCACACGAAGATCGCTGAGCCGGGGATCAGGTTTCCGCGCAGCGGGGACCAGCCGCCCCACTCCGAGGTGTTCCAGGCCGGCCACTCCGGCTCGACCAGATCGACCAGGCGGAAGCCGCCGGCGACCACGTCGCGGACCCGGTCGCCGATCGTGCGGTGGTGCTCGACGTACACCGCATGGCCGGTCTCGTCCTGCTCGACGTAGGGCGTGCGGTCGAAGTAGGAGGCGGAGACGGACAGGCCCTCGGGCCCGGGCTCGTCCGGGAAGGCCCAGCGGATCGGGTGGGTGACCGAGAAGACGAAGCGGCCGCCCGGGCGCAGGACCCGGCGGACCTCCTGGAGGACGAGGACCGGGTCGGCCACGAAGGGCAGCGCGCCGTACGCCGAGCACGCCAGGTCGAAGGAGGCGTCCGCGAAGGGCAGCGCGCCCGCGTCGGCGCACACCAGGGGGAAGGACGTACCGATGCGCAGGGCGTGCTGGAGCTGTCGGTGGGAGATGTCGAGGGCGACGGGGCGGGCACCCTGCGCGGCCAGCCAGCGCGCGCACTGGGCCGCGCCGGCGCCGATCTCCAGGACGTCCCTGCCCTTGAGGTCCTCGGGCGGGCCCAGCAGTTCGGCCTCCACCTCGTCGAGGCCCTCGGGGCCCCACACGAAGCGGTCGTCGCCGAGGAACGTGCCGTGCTCGACCTGGTACTCGTCCGCGTTGCGGTCCCACCAGCCGCGGTTGGCACGGGAGCTCTCCGTGACGTCGGCGGCACGTCGGGTGGCCTCCGACTCGGCGTCCGGCCCGGCCGCCTGCTGGTGTGATGCGGGCTCTTGGATGATCGGCTCCCTCGTATTAGTCTGCGGGCTCTTCCGTCCAACCCGTCGCGGCGGCCGTCATAAAAGGGGCGCAGTCACGCGCGCGTGGCCTCGTGAGACAGGTTTTGTGCCGGGTATGCGGCGATCCGCCCCGGGTGTGCGCCTTCGCGCATTGACCCTGTCCGGCTGCCCCCGTATGCTACAAGTTGCGCTGCGGGCCTGCGCACCTCAGACGTAGCAGGCTGCGCCGCATCTGTCGTATGTCCCCTCGGTTGTCGAGGCGCCACCGGATTTTTCCAATGTGGCGCTTCCTTGGCTGTCCGGCTTCTTCAGAGCGACACGGGCTCCCGGCGTAGCAGTACCTACGACTTCAATGTCCGTACCGGAGCCCTTTCCCACATGACGAGCAGCACCGAGACCACCGCCACCACCCCGCAGGTTGCGGTCAACGACATCGGTAACGAGGAAGCATTCCTCGCCGCTATCGACGAGACGATCAAGTACTTCAACGATGGCGACATCGTCGACGGCGTCATCGTCAAGGTTGACCGGGACGAGGTTCTCCTCGACATCGGTTACAAGACCGAAGGTGTCATCCCGAGCCGTGAGCTCTCGATCAAGCAC
Source organism: Streptomyces sp. NPDC019531 (assembly GCF_044903305.1). Classification (NCBI taxonomy): domain Bacteria; kingdom Bacillati; phylum Actinomycetota; class Actinomycetes; order Kitasatosporales; family Streptomycetaceae; genus Streptomyces; species Streptomyces sp. NPDC019531. The sequence goes on from NZ_JBJDQL010000037.1 coordinate 8,808, forward strand.
GACGTCGACCCGAACGAGGTCGTCGCCGTCGGTGACGAGATCGAAGCCCTTGTTCTCCAGAAGGAGGACAAGGAAGGCCGCCTGATCCTCTCGAAGAAGCGCGCGCAGTACGAGCGTGCCTGGGGAACCATCGAGAAGATCAAGGAAGAGGACGGCATCGTCACCGGTACCGTCATCGAGGTCGTCAAGGGTGGTCTCATCCTCGACATCGGCCTCCGTGGCTTCCTCCCGGCTTCCCTGGTCGAGATGCGCCGCGTTCGCGACCTCCAGCCCTACGTGGGCAAGGAGCTCGAGGCCAAGATCATCGAGCTGGACAAGAACCGCAACAACGTGGTCCTGTCCCGCCGTGCCTGGCTGGAGCAGACCCAGTCCGAGGTCCGCCAGACGTTCCTCACGACCCTCCAGAAGGGTCAGGTCCGCTCTGGTGTGGTCTCCTCGATCGTCAACTTCGGTGCCTTCGTGGACCTGGGTGGCGTCGACGGTCTGGTCCACGTCTCCGAGCTCTCCTGGAAGCACATCGACCACCCCTCCGAGGTTGTCGAGGTCGGCCAGGAAGTCACCGTCGAGGTCCTCGACGTCGACATGGACCGCGAGCGTGTCTCCCTGTCGCTGAAGGCGACGCAGGAAGACCCGTGGCAGCAGTTCGCCCGGACCCACCAGATCGGCCAGGTCGTGCCCGGCAAGGTCACGAAGCTGGTTCCGTTCGGTGCGTTCGTCCGCGTGGACGAGGGCATCGAGGGTCTGGTCCACATCTCCGAGCTGGCCGAGCGCCACGTGGAGATCCCGGAGCAGGTCGTCCAGGTCAACGACGAGATCTTCGTCAAGGTCATCGACATCGACCTCGAGCGTCGCCGGATCTCGCTGTCCCTGAAGCAGGCCAACGAGTCCTTCGGTTCCGACCCGGCCTCGGTCGAGTTCGACCCGACGCTCTACGGCATGGCCGCGTCGTACGACGACCAGGGGAACTACATCTACCCCGAGGGCTTCGACCCCGAGACCAACGACTGGCTCGAGGGCTTCGAATCCCAGCGTGAGGTGTGGGAGAACCAGTACGCCGAGGCGCAGACCCGCTTCGAGCAGCACCAGCAGCAGGTCATCAAGTCCCGCGAGGCCGACGCCGCTGCCGCGGCCGAGGGCGGCGAAGCTGCGAGTGCGGCTCCGGCAGCGGGTGGTGGCGGTTCGTACTCCTCCGAGGGTGCGGACACCTCCGGTGCGCTGGCGTCGGACGAGGCGCTTGCCGCGCTGCGCGAGAAGCTGGCCGGTGGCCAGAGCTGAACGCTCACTGAGCAGTAGCTCTTGAACTGAAGGGCCGTACCTTTCGAGGTGCGGTCCTTCAGTGTTGTCCGGCTTGTTTTCGGCTGACGGCCGGTGGGGGTTGGTCGCGCAGTTCCCCGCGCCCCTATGGGGGCGCGTTTCGCCTACCCCCTGACATGAAAAGGCCGTAAGAGATGGCCTGATCAGGGCCGTGGGTGGGAATGCCGCTGTTTCAGGGCGCGTTGAAGCGTATGAACACGAGGAGGAGCGGTCACAGTGCTTGATCCGCAGGGTTTGTACGCATGGGAGCCTAAGGGCCTCGCCGTTGTTGACATGGCGCTCGCCCAGGAGTCGGCCGGCCTGGTCATGCTCTACCACTTCGACGGATACATCGACGCGGGCGAAACCGGCGACCAGATCGTCGACCGGCTGCTCGACTCGCTGCCCCACCAGGTCGTGGCCCGTTTCGACCACGACCGGCTCGTGGACTACCGTGCCCGCCGTCCGCTGCTCACCTTCAAGCGCGACCGCTGGACGGACTACGAAGAGCCCACCATCGACGTGCGGCTCGTCCAGGACGCCACCGGAGCACCCTTCCTGCTGCTGTCGGGACCGGAGCCGGACGTGGAATGGGAGCGCTTCGCCGCGGCCGTCCAGCAGATCGTGGAGCGGCTCGGCGTCCGGCTGTCCGTGAACTTCCACGGCATCCCCATGGGCGTCCCGCACACCCGGCCTGTCGGCCTCACTCCGCACGGCAACCGGCACGACCTCGTCCCCGGCCACCGCAGCCCCTTCGACGAGGCGCAGGTACCCGGCAGTGCCGAAGCCCTCGTCGAGTACCGGCTCATGGAGGCAGGCCACGACGTCCTGGGCGTCGCGGCGCACGTGCCGCACTACATCGCGCGCTCGCCGTACCCGGACGCGGCCCTGACCGTCCTGGAGGCCATCACGGCCGGTACCGGTATGGTCCTGCCCGGCATCGCCCACGCCCTGCGCACCGACGCCCACCGCACCCAGACCGAGATCGACCGCCAGATCCAGGAGGGCGACGAGGACCTCGTGGCCCTGGTGCAGGGCCTTGAGCACCAGTACGACGCGGCGGCGGGAGCGGAGACGCGCGGGAACATGCTCGCCGAGCCGGTGGACATTCCGTCGGCGGACGAGATCGGCCTGGAGTTCGAGCGTTTCCTGGCGGAACGGGAAGGCGACAACTGACACGCGCCGGCGACCGTCTAGGCTTCCGGGCATGCTGAAGGTGGGCCTGACCGGCGGTATCGGCGCCGGCAAGAGTGAGGTGTCGAGGCTCCTCGTGGAGCACGGGGCCGTGCTGATCGACGCGGACCGCATCGCCCGCGAGGTCGTCGCGCCGGGCACGCCCGGCCTCGCCGCGGTCGTGCAGGCCTTCGGCGAGGAGGTGCTCGCCGCGGACGGCGGTCTCGACCGGCCCAAGCTGGGCTCGATCGTGTTCGCCGACCCTGACAAGCTGGCCGTACTGAACTCGATCGTGCATCCCCTGGTGGGCGCACGCTCCCGCGAGCTCGAATCCGCTGCCACCGAGGACGACGTCGTCATCCATGACGTCCCGCTCCTCGTGGAGAACGCCCTCGCCGCGCTCTACGACCTCGTGGTGGTCGTCGACGCGAGTCCCGAGACCCAGCTGGACCGGCTCGTCAGGCTGCGCGGCATGACCGAGCAGGACGCACGCGCACGTATGGCCGCCCAGGCGACGCGTGAGAAGCGCCTGGAGATCGCGGACGTCGTGATCGACAACGACGTACCGCTGGAGGAGCTGCGGAAGCGCGTGCGGGACGTATGGGCCGATCTCGTACGGCGAGCGCGTGTGGCCAAGGGCGCGAGCGCGTCCGGGGCCGTTTCCCCTGATGCGTCCCAGGAGTCCCAGGAGTCCCAGGAGTCGCGGGCGTCCCAGGAATAGCGTCCTCTGCCCGGGCGTTGAACCCGTCCAGTGAGGGAAGGACTTTGCCGTGCCCGAGACCAGCGGTTCGACCGGACGTACTCCGGAGACGCATGTCATCGACTTCCGCGCCGCCGAGCAACTGCTCGCCGCGCGGGACCCGCGGGGTGCGGTGAAGCTGCTCGACCAGGTCATCGCCGCCCACCCGGAGAACACGGCGGCCCGGCTGCTGCGCGCGCGTGCCTTCTTCGCGGCCGCGCAACTGCGGCCCGCCGAGCTGGAGTTCACCATCGTGCTTGAGCGTGAGCCGGACAACGCCTTCGCCCACTTCGCGCTCGCCCGCACCTATGAGCGACAGGGGCGGCCCGACCAGGCCCGGCGGCACTTCCGGCTGGCGGCGGCGCTGGACCCGAAGCCGGAGTTCCTGAAGGCGGCCAGGTTCGATTCCTGAGGGACTCCATGAGTGCCCGCACGCTCATGTGCGTCGGCTACCCGGCGCGGTTCCCCGGTGGTCGGTACGGCGGGATGCCAGGGCCCGGCTGGTAGTGCGGGCCCTGGTGGATGTGCCGCAGGATCAGGGTCATGTCGACGGTGATCACCAGCCACAGCACCCCACAGGCGATGGCCCACCCGAGGCGTCCCGTCAGCGCGAACGCGACCGTGCCGAAGATCGCCCAGACCAGCCCCCACACACTCAGCCAGAACCGCGCCCGCAGTGCACTGCGCGCTGTCGTCGGCTCACTGCCCGTACGCATCGGGATCACCACTCCTCCTTGCAACGTACTCTTCGGAACGACGTTGACCAAAGGGTCGAACAGGAGGTCACCGCGTGCTTCCGGACGCCGACGAACTGGCCGAGGTGCTGGTCGAACTCGCCGTGCCGCATGAGGACGTCAACGAACTCGTACGGATCGGCCGACGAGTGGTGGACGACCCCGAGCTGCGGCGGTTTCTTGAACACTCCGTCGACGAACTCGTCCGGGACATGGGGAGGGCCGACGACCCGGTCGTCCTGCCCGAGCTCGACTGGCCGACCGGCGCCCTCCAACGCTGCTTCCCCGTCTACGTGTTCGTGGCGGCGCTGCCCCACACGCACGCGTACCACCGTGCCCACGGCATCCCGGCCGACGTCACCCGGCGTACCCTCGCCGACCTCGGGCGGAACATGGCCCTGCACCGCAGGCGGTACGGCCGGGCGGGCGTGCAGTCACCGCGCTGGCTGACCCGTCACTTCCGTGGCGAGCTGTATCAACTGGGGCGGCTCCAGTTCGAGCGGACGCGGTACGGGCCGTGGAACCGACGGACGCTCGGCGAGGCCGGACTTGACCTCCCTTCCGGGACGCGCTGTCTGAGCCTCCACATCCCCGAGTTCCTCGGCCCGCTGTCACCGGCCGCCTGCGACCGCTCGCTCGCCCTGGCCGGCGAGTTCTTCACCCGGCACTTCGCGGAGGAGCCACACCGGGCCGCACTGTGCCATTCCTGGCTGCTCGACCCGCAGTTGAAGGAGTATCTGCCCGCGGACTCGAACATCCTGCGGTTCCAGGAGCGTTTCCGGCTGGCCCCGCAGGACCCGGAACCGGAGGACAGCGAGCCCGTGCAGTTCGTGTTCGGGGACCGGGAGCTGCCGGTGGAGAGTCTGCCGCGGCGAACGGTGGTGGAGCGGGCCGTGGGGGATCATCTGCGGGCCGGTCGGCATTGGTACATCGGGCACGGGTGGTTTCCGCTTTAGCGCGGGTGGTTCCTCGTGGGTTCCTGTGTAGCTCGGACGAGTGAACCTGCGCGATTCGGGAACGGCCGTACGGATACGGGCCGTTGGACGGGCATGGAGCTGAAGAGGCGAGCGGGACATCAAGGGACGGGACCCGGGGCGATCACCCCGGACGGGTGCGCGGTCGAGTTCTACTCGCGCCTGCCGGTCGGAGCGGAGCCGGAGATCATCGCCGGGGCGGTGCCGGCGGGGGCGCATATCCTGGAGCTGGGCAGTGGGGTGGGGCGTATGACCCATCCGCTGCTGGAGCGGGGGTTCACGGTCACCGCGGTGGACGAGTCCGCCGAGATGCTGGAGCGTGTCCGGGGAGCGCGCACCATATGCGGTCCGATCGAGGACCTCGACCTGGGCGAGACGTTCGACGTGGTGCTGCTCGCGTCGTTCCTCGTGCACAACGCCGACCTGGAGGTGCGGCGCGGAATGCTGCGCACCTGTGCCCGGCATGTGGCGGCGGGCGGTTGTGTGCTGATCCAACGCGAGGGGGAGGACTATCACTCCAACGTGCCGCGCGAGAGGGTCGACCCGAGCGGCTTCACCGTGCGGGTCGTCTTCTCGGAGCCGGTGGCGGAAGGGGTGAACTCGGTACACGCGGAGTATGTGTTCCCGGACGCCACCTGGACACAGACGTTCCGGGCCCGTCTCCTGACGGAGGAGCAGTTCGAGGAGGCGCTGGGGGAGGCGGGGTTGCGGGTGGACCGGTATCTGACGGAGGACCGGACATGGGTGCGGGTGGTATCGGTCTGAGGATCGGATGCGGGTGCGGGTGATGGTGGCCTGAAATCGGTCGTGGGGCGGCGATGAGTTCCGGAGCGGGAGCGGGTCTACCTCTGTGACAGCAACACGGACCGCTTCCCACAGGAGACCCTGATGTCCGAGACCACCGTCCCCGTCACCCGCACCGCTGCTTCCCCCGTCATCGCCGAGTCCTCGACCGCCCGGGGCCGCCGGGCCCGGATCGCCCTGCGCACCCTGCAGGTCGTGCTCGCTCTCTTCTACGTGATCGCGAGCGCGCTCCCCAAGCTGATCGCGCACCCCTCGGCCGCCGAGGGCTTCGACAAGATGGGCTGGGGCAGCGCGGGAATGTACATCATCGGCGTACTCGAACTGGCGGGTGGAATCGCCCTGTTGATCCCGGTGCTGCAGTCGGTGGCGGCCGTGGCGCTGAGCGGGCTGATGGTCGGCGCGTTCGTCGTCCAACTCACCTACTTCGACGGGGAGAACGCGGCGACCCCGCTCATCCTGATCATCCCGCTTGCCCTGATCGCCTGGGCCAGGCGCGGACACAACGCGGACCTGCTGCGGCTGGTGCGACGACGGGCGTGAAAAGTACGGCTCCTCGGCCACCGCGGTGAGGCCGGTGCCCTTCCCTTCGGGAGGGGACCGGCCTCACGGTGGCGGCCGACGGTTGTTTGACTGGCGACGGTGGGGTGGTATCGGGGCGGGGAGCGGGGCGGCGCTCAGCCTGAGCGTGTGGCCCTGCCCGAATACCCTCCGGTGCCCTAGTGACTGGTTCTGCCCGAATTCCGGCCCTTGCCCGAGTTCTCACCCCTGCTTGGGTTCCGGCCCTTGTCCGAGCGGCGTGTCCTGTCCGAGTGCCCGGCCCTGTCCGAGCGACGGGTCCCCTCCGAGTTGTCCGGGCTCCCCGAGACGCCTTGGCCTTCACGGTCGGCAGAGCTCATGGGCTCTGCCGAGTTGTCGGGGCCGCCCGGGCCGCTGAAGCGGTTGCGGTGGCTGCCCTCCGTGAGGCCGCGCAGGCGTTCCAGTTCGCGGCGGTCGCGTTTGGTCGGGCGGCCGGTGCCGCGGTCGCGGATGCCGGCGGGGGCGAAGGCCTCGCGGGGCGGGGGCGGGGGAGAGTTGTCGACGTAGCACTGGGCGGCCACGGGGGCGCCGACGCGTTTGCGGATCAGGCGTTTGACGATGACGATCCGCTCCCGGCCCTCCTGGCGGACGCGTACCTCGTCGCCGACGCGCAGGGAGTGGGCGGGCTTCACACGCTCGCCGTTCACATGCACATGCCCGCCCCGGCAGGCGGTGGCTCCCGCGGAACGGGTCTTGACCAGCCGTACGGACCAGATCCAGCTGTCGATCCGTACGGACTCACCGTTCTGCGGCCCGGCGGCCTCCGCGGCGGCCGCAGCGGCGGCGATCTTCGGATCAGGGGCCTCGGAGCCCACGGTTCCTGGGGCCACGGCGTCCGGGGCGGTGCCCCTCGCGCCGGGACCGTCCGACGTCCTGCCGGGCTCGCCCGCCCCACCGGTCTCGCTGTCGTCCGTACGCTCCACTGCCATGCCTCCGACCTTAGTACCCGGGGCCGTACGCCCCGGATGGGTTTTCCGGGCGGTGCCCGGCGTACCGGAACGCCCCCGTTCCCGGTGACCACCCGTACCGTGGACCCGTGGACGCCCTCGCTGATCTCGACCGTCGGATCGCGGGCTGCCGTGCCTGTCCCCGGCTGGTCGACTGGCGTGAGGAGGTGGCCCGTACCAAGCGAGCCGCCTTTGCCGACTGGACCTACTGGGGGCGCCCGGTGCCGGGGTTCGGGCCGTCGGACGCGCGGATGCTGATCGTCGGGCTGGCGCCGGCCGCGCACGGTGGGAACCGTACTGGCCGGATGTTCACGGGTGACCGTTCCGGGGATGTGCTGTACCAGGCGCTGTACGACGTCGGCCTCGCCTCACAGCCGACGGCCGTGACCGCGGACGACGGACTGGAGCTGTACGGCGTAAGGATCACCTCGCCGGTGCACTGCGCGCCGCCCGCCAACAAGCCCACCCCCGAGGAGCGCGACACCTGTCGGCCATGGCTGGTACAGGAGCTGAACCTGCTGCGGCCGACGCTGCGGTCCGTGGTCGTGCTCGGCGCCTTCGGCTGGCAGGCCGCGCTGCCCGCGTTCGCGGAGGCGGGGTGGAGCGTGCCCCGGCCGCGGCCCGCCTTCGGACACGGGGCGCGCGTCCCGCTCGACGGCCTGGAGCTCTTCGGCTGCTTCCACGTCAGTCAGCGCAACACCTTCACTGGCAAGCTCACCCCCGAGATGCTGCGGGAAGTGCTGGGCACGGCGGCTGACGCGGCGGGGTTGTACGGGCGCGGCCGCAGAGCGTGAGAACGGCGCCTGGCGTGGCCGTACAGCAGGAAAAGGGGACGACGAGGCCGCCGTACGAGGGTTAGGGTCGCCGGATGCCTCTCTACCCGGAGATCGAACCGTACGACCACGGCATGCTCGATGTCGGTGATGGCAACCGCGTGTACTGGGAGACCTGCGGGAATCCGGAGGGCAAGCCGGCGGTGGTGCTGCACGGTGGGCCGGGGTCCGGCTGCGGGCCGTGGGCGCGGCGGCTGTTCGACCCTGCCGCGTACCGGATCGTGCTGTTGGACCAGCGTGGTGCCGGGCGTTCGACGCCGCCGGCGAGCGCGTACGACACCGATATGAGCGTCAACACGATGCCTCATCTCCTCGCGGACCTGGAGCTGTTGCGCCGGCACCTGGGGATCGAGCGGTGGCTGGTGTGGGGCGTGTCGTTCGGGTCGGTGCTGGGGCTGCGGTATGCGCAGACGCATCCGGACTCGGTGACGGAGCTGGTGCTGACGGGGGTCGCGACCGGTTCGAATCCTGAAGTGGCCCTGTTGACCAGGGGGCTTGGGAAGACCTTCCCGGAGGCCTTCGAACGGTTCGTCGGGGAGTTGCCTGTCGAGGAGCGGTCCGGCAATCTCGCCGCCGCCTACAACCGGTTGCTCGAATCGCCCGACCTTGAAGTGCGTGAGCGGGCGGCGCGGGCGTGGACCGACTGGGAGACGGCGATCGAGCCCGCGCCGCCGCGGTCGGTCCCGCGGTACGAGGACCCGGTGTTCCGCCAGGGATTCGCCCGTACTGTCACCCACTACTGGGGCAACGACCACTTCCTGGGTGAGGGCAACGACGAAGGTGTCGTCCTGCGTGACGCGCCCCAGCTGAAGGGCATCCCCGGCACGCTGGTCCAGGGCAGCCTCGACTTCGGCAACCTTCTCGGCACCGTCTGGCGGCTCCATCACGCCTGGCCGGGCAGCGAGTTGACGGTGATCGACGACGGCGGACACAATGCGGGCGAACGGGGTGTGGCCGTGATGGTGGCGGCGACGGACAAGTACGCCCGCAACAGGGCCCGTTAGATCATTTCGGCCGAGTCCCCGAACAACTGCCGTACCGTCGACTCGTAGTTGGTCCGCACATGCGCGAGAGCGTGGGCGCGGGCCCGGTCCGGGTCGCCTGAGGCGATCGCCTCGTACAAGTCGCGGTGTTCGACGAGGAGTTGGGGCCACTCCTCGTTCCGTCGGGTCATCCAGCGCAGTCGGCCCGCGACCGGTTCCAGCGCTTCGACCAGCAGGCCGTTGCGGGCCATGGCCACGATGCTGTCGTGCAGTCGGCTGTTGATGTCCGTGATGGTCTCCGCGTCGCCCGCCTCGGTCGCGGTCGCCGCGAGGTCGAGGAGCCGCTCGACCGCCGCGAGGTCCTGCGGGGTCGCGCGGGCCGCGGCGAGACCTGCGGCGTACACCTCCAGCGCCTCGCGCAGCTCGAAGAGTTCCTTGACGTCGTTCGGGGTGAGTCGCCGTACGACCGTCCGGCGGGGCGTCTCGAAGTGGACGAAGCCCTCGGCGACCAGGGCGCGGATCGCCTCGCGGACCGGTACCCGTGAGACTCCGAAGCGTTCGGCCAGCTCCCGCTCGACCAGCCGGTCGCCCGGGCGCAGCTCGCCCGCGATGATCTCCTGCCGCAGGGTGGCCAGGACGCGTTCGCGGACGGCGCCGAGGGGCTCGGTGTTCGTCGTGGAGCTCATGGAGCCATCTTCTCCGACGCCGGAGCCGTTGTTGTCGCCGGAGCTGTTTTACGGAGCCTTAACGAACGCGACATCGGTCGGAACTCTTGACGGGGGGACCATGTCGGCAGTTTGGTATACCAAAACTGGATGCCAGGCGGCCGCCACCCTCCTGTCCCCCGTCCCTGGAGGCCCTGTGTCCCTCGCCGACCGTGCCGAAGCCACCGGCACCCCAGCATTCGTCCCCGATCCCCGGCTCACCAACGAAGACCTGGCGCCCGCCGACAAGCGGAACTGGAAGGTCTTCGACCTCTTCGCCATGTGGATGTCCGACGTCCACAACCTCGGCAACTACACCTTCGCGGCCGGCCTGCTGGTCCTCGGCATGAACGTCTGGCAGGTCTTCACTTCCCTGCTCGTCGGCTTCGTGATCATCTACGTCGGTATGAACTGGATGGGAAAGATCGGCCAGCGCCACGGTGTGCCGTTCCCCGTGGTCAGCCGCATCAGCTTCGGGGTGTGGGGTGCCAACATCCCGGCCCTGATCCGGGCCGTGATCGCCATCATGTGGTACGGCATCCAGACCTATCTCGCCTCCGTCGCGGTCAACGTGATGCTGCTGGCCGCCTGGCCGGGCCTGGAGTCCTGGACGCACAGCTCCTTCCTCGGACTCGACGCGCTCGGCTGGGTCTCCTTCCTCTCGCTGTGGCTGATCCAGGCGCTGATCATCAGCCAGGGCATGGAGTCGGTGCGTAAGTTCCAGGACTTCTGCGGCCCGGCGATCTGGCTGGTCATGATCGCGCTGGCGATCTGGGTCCTCGCCAAGGCCGGCTGGAGCATCTCGCTCACCACCACCCCGCACCCGGTCTCCGTCGGCGAGCAGTGGCGGCAGTGGTTCGGCGCGATCGGCCTGATCCTCGCCACGTACGGCACGCTGATGCTCAACTTCTGCGACTTCAGCCGCTTCGCGCCGGACTACAAGACCGTCCGTCGCGGCAACTTCTGGGGTCTGCCCATCAACTCCACGGCCTTCGTGGTCGTCTCGGTCATCGTCACCGCGGGCTCGCTCGAGGTCTGGGGCCAGGCCATCACCGACCCCGCCGAACTCGTCGCCAAGGTCGGCAACACCTGGGTCATGGTGCTGGGCGCGCTCACCTTCGCCATCGCCACCATGGGCGTCAACATCGTCGCCAACTTCGTCTCACCGGCGTACGACCTCGCCAACGTCTGGCCGCAGAAGATCACCTTCAGGGTCGGCGGCATGATCAGCACGGTCGCCGCGCTGGTCGTGACCCCGTGGAACCTCTTCTCCAATCCCACGGTCGTCAACTACTTCCTCGGCGGCCTCGGCGCCTTCCTCGGCCCGCTGTTCGGCGTGATCATGCTCGACTACTACTGGGTCAAGAAGGGCCGCGTGGACGTGGACGAGCTCTTCAAGGCTGAGCCCGGCTCCCGCTACTACTACCGCAAGGGCGTCAACCCCAAGGCGCTGTGGGCGTTCCTCCCGGCGGCGGGCGTCGCGGGCGTCCTCGCTCTGGTGAAGACGTTCAGCGACGTGGCCCCGTACTCCTGGTTCATCGGTACGGCGCTCGCGGCCGGTCTGTACGCGCTGCTGTGCCGGAACGACCGGAACGACCGGACGGCTCACGACGAGGCCGTGGAGGTCTGAGAAACGTGCGGATCGTCGTCACCAACTGCAACACCACGCAGGAGATGACCGAGGAGATCGTACGAGGTGCCCGGGCCGCCGCAGGCCCGGGCACCACCGTGCTCGGGCTCACCCCCGACTGGGGACCCGAGTCGGCGGAGGGCTGGCTCGACAGCTACCTCTCCGCGGCGGCGGTCCTCGACCTGCTGCGCACCTACGAGGGTCCTTCCTACGACGCCGTCGTCATGGCCGGCTTCGGCGAGCACGGACGGGAGGGCGTCCGGGAGTTGGTGGACGTACCGGTCGTCGACATCACCGAGGCCGCCGCCCATCTGGCCTGTCTGCTCGGCCGGCGCTACGGGGTCGTCACCACGCTGGAGCGCTCCTGCGGGCAGATCGAGGACAGCCTGGAGTTGGCCGGGGTGGGGCGCAACTGCGCCGCCGTCGTCGGGACGGGGCTGGGGGTTCTCGACCTGGGCGACGCCGACCGCACGGAGGCCGCGTTCCTGGCAGCCGCCGAACGGGTGCGGGAGGCGGGCGCCGAGGTGCTGGTGCTGGGGTGTGCGGGGATGACCGGGCTGCAACGGACGGTGGGGGAGAAGCTGGGGCTCCCGGTGGTGGACGGGGTGGGCGCGGCGGTGAAGCTGGCGGAGTCGCTGGTGGGGCTGGGGCTGAACACGAGTCGGGTGGGGAGTTATGCGAAGCCGGTGCCGAAGGAACGGGCGTGGGGGCGGCCGTCGTAGGGCCTGTGCTACGGCTGCCAGACGTACCGAACGTCCGGCTCCCGCTCCTCGTTGCCGCTGCCGTCGGTGCGTTCGGCCTCGACGAAGCCGTGACGCTCGTAGAAGCGGTGGGCGGGCTTGTTGACCTGGAAGGTCCACAGGTTCAGCCCCTGCGGGCTGCGTTCCTTGGCGAGTGCGACGAACCGGTCGCCGATGCCGCGCCCCCGCCAGTCGGGGTCGAGATACAGCTGGGACAGCAGATCACCGGCGAGGACCATGAGCCCCACGACCCGGTCATCCACCACGGCAACCCATGTCTCACGCGACGGCACCACGACGTCCCGGATGTAGGCGCGCACCTCGTCGTCGGACCGGGGCCGTACGACCGTCGGCAACGCGGCGGCGAAGGAGCGCAGATAGACGTCGGCCGTGGCGGCGGCGTCGGGGGCGGCGGCCCGGCGGATGACGACGGCGCTCACCGCGCCGTCACCTCCGGCACCACGGCCGTCGCCGTGATCTCCACCAACTGGCCCGTGTAGCCGAGGCAGGCGACCCCGATCAGGGTCGACGAGTGCGGGCCGGCACTCAGCCCGGACGCCTCGACGACCTCCCACACGGCGGACAGGACCGCGGGCTCGCTGCTCACGACATGTACGTCGGTCGCCAGCACATGCTCCAAGTCGCTGCCGACGGCGTGCAGTTGCTGCCTCAGGTTCGCGATCACCTGCTCGGCCTGCCGCGCGGGATCCCCCTCACCGACGAGATTGCCCGCCGCGTCCAGCGGCACGGACCCGGCGAGAAACGCGAGCTTCGTGCCGGCCTCGACGACGGAGGCGTGGGAGTAGGTCGGCGGCGGGAAGAGCGCCGGTGCGATGACGCGCTGGATCACGTGGGCTCCTGGGGCGAACGGCGGAGAACTTTCCGATCATCGGGGGTGGGAGGCTGGACCGCACCTGAATTTCCCGGCTCACGCGACCGGCGCTCGCACTCCTGCGAAAGGCCCGGGTATGCCTGGGCGATGGCCGTGTAGATCCGGCGCCGAAGCAACTGTTCCGCGGCCACGCGGCCGGTGTGCCCCGACAATTTGTCGAGGATGTCGTCGTAGCGGGCCAGACGATGGCGCAGGTAGTCGACCTTCCAGTGGTCGAGCGAGGATCCCTGTGATCCTGCTGACCCTGGTGACCCGCTCTGGCGATCGCGATACTCGATGGCCAGCGCCGTCAGTCTGTCCGGGGCGAGCGACGGCACGTCGATCGGCTCCGCCGCGATCCTGGCCAGTACCTCCCGCCGCCTCCGCAGCGCCGCCGCCTTCACCACGGCGGACCGCCTCCCGCGCACCGGCCCCGCCGCACACTCCGCGGACCTGTGCGCGCCTCCGCCCATTGCGTTCATAAAGAACGTGGCTCTTGCAGGCATCGTCACACCCCAGTAACACAAGCGCCCCGCCCCGTCCAAGAACGCGACCTACCGTAAAGACCACAGCCCACCGCCCGGCCACCGTCGCCCGAAGGCACACCCCCGCCTCCCCCCGACGACAGGAGCCCCGTGTCCCGCCCCGCCGTACGGATGCACCTACCGCCCTGGCTCGCCCACGCTCTCCGTGCACAGCGTGGGCCGATCCCCTGGAACGCGGTCGTGCGGGGGGTGCTGTCCGCCGGGCCGCTGCTGTTGGTCGCGGTGATCGCCGGGCGGACCTCGCTCGGGGTCGTCGCCGCCGTCGCCGCCATGCTCGCCGGGATCAACGACCGGCCCGGGAGCCGGCGGGTCGCCGTCAAGCGGATCGGGGTGCCGGCGCTCGCGGGGGCGGTCGGGATGGTCGTCGGGACGTATGCGGGGGAGTTCATGGGGGCGGTGGCCCTCACGGTCCTCCTCACCCTCGTCGGGCTGGTCGCCGGCGGCATCAGTGCCGTCGGGCCCGTGGCCTCCGGGGCCGGAACGCAACTGCTCGTCGCTTCCGCGATCGGGGCCGGGATGCCCCTGCCGGAGGAAGGGTGGCTGCGGGCCGTCGGCTATCTCGGCGGGGCCTGCTGGCTGCTCGCCCTGCGGCTGGTGCTGCCCACGCCCGGGGCCATCGCCGGGGACTTCCGGTTCGACGGGGAACGGGCGGCCGTCGCCCGGGTGTACGACGCCGTCGCCGACCTGCTCGACGCGGCGGGCGGCGAGCAGGCCACCGCGCGTCGCGTCGCGCTCACCGCCGCCCTCGACCACGCCCAGGACGCGCTCACCGGGCCCCGGCTGCGGCGGTACGCCAGCTCCTCCGCCGAGCGGCGGCTGCACGCGCAGTACGCCGCCGCGCTCCCCCTCGCCGAGGCCGCGACCGCGCTCGCCTGGGCGGAGGAAGCGGTGCCAGGGCGGGCCTCCGCGGGGCCCCGACGGCTCGCCGTCGCCGTACGGGAGAACACGCACACCGGGCCGTTGCCCGCGCCCACCCGGTCGGCTCCCGCGCTGCGGGCGCTCGATGACGCGTTGTTGCGGGCCGCCGAGGCCTTCGACCGGGGCCGGGGCGGGGATCTGCACACCCGTCGGCTCACCGTGCGGGATCTGCTGCGGTCCGTCCTCGGCGCCGGCGGGCGGGAGTACGGGCTGCGGGTCGCCCTCTGCTTCGGGGCCAGCGTCGCCGTGGCGCAGGCGCTGCACCACTCCCGCTGGTACGGCGAGCACGAGCACTGGTACTGGCTGCCCGCCACCGCCGTCTTCCTCGTCAAGCCCGACCTCGGGCCACTCGTCTCCAGGGTGCTGTGCCGGGCGGCGGGGACCGTGCTGGGTGCGCTGGTCTTCGCCGGGTTCGCGCTCGTGCTGCCGCGGCCCGAGGGGCTCATCGCGCTCGTCACCGTCTGCGGGGCGCTCATCCCCGTGGCCACCCGGCACTTCGCCGCGCAGACCGCCGTCGTCACGGTCCTCGTCCTGGCGCTCGTGATGGTCGGCGGCGAGCCGCAGGCCTCCGCAGGCCGGATCACCGAGACCCTCCTCGCCTGCGCGATCGTGCTCATCGTGGGCCATCTGCCGATGCCGGGGCAGCGGGGCGGGGGAGTACGGGCGCGGGTGGCCGCGGCGGGCCGGGCGGCGGAGGCGTACCTCGCGCATGTCCTGCGGGAGGCCGACCTGCGGGGCGCCGACGCGGAGGAAGCCCGGCCCCTCCGCTGGACCCTCCGTCGCGAGGCCTACCGCGCGCTCGCCGAGGCCCGTACCGCCATCGCCCTCGCCGCCGCCGAACTCCCCGCGCTCGCCCGGCACTCGGAGGGCGCCGACGAGATCGTCGCCGTGCTCGAACAACTCGTGGACACGACCACCGCGTGTGCCGTCCACCTCGACGACTCGGGCCGGCTCACCCCCGGACACATCCAGCGGCTCACCGAACTCCTCGGTGAGATCAGCCGACTTGACGAGGGACGGGGGCGCGTCGGGGTCAAGGTGGCCGAACTGCCCCTCGCCGGTTAGGAGTCACACGCGCACCCACACCGGTGCGTGGTCCGAACCCGCCGCGTCCCGCCGTGCCGCCGGATCCGGCCCCAGCGACGGCAACCGCATCGCGCCCTCGCCCGGCAGCCCCGTCCCCGCCTCCCGCACCCGGTGCACCAGGCGGTGGCTGCACAGGAGATGGTCGATCAGTTCGCGGCGCCCGGAGTTGACGCGGGAGAAGCGCTCCTCGGCGGGGATCAACGGGGCCGTGTCCCACAGCCGGCCCGCGTCCCCCTTGTCGGGCATCTTGTAGCCGGACGTGCCGATCTCCGAACCGGGCGGGCCGAGCAGTATCTGGGTGGTCGCGGCCTGCACCTCGTCGTTCAGGTCGCCCAGCACCAGCACGTCCCGCTCACGCCCGTCGCCGTCCAGCAGTTCGTCGGCCAGCGCCCTGAGCGCCGTCGCCTCCGCGGTCCGGCGGTTCAGCGCGTACGCCCCGTAACGCGCCCGTTCGCCCTCGTCGCGCGGCTGGAAGCGACCGCCCGGGTACGACAGCAGCTTCGACTTGAGGTGGGCCACCGCCACCCGCACCGGACCGAGGTCGGTCTCCGCCTCCACCGCCAGGAACCCGCGGCCCGACTCCGCGACCGTGGTGCCCTCGTCGTCCACCTGCACGGGACGCAGCTTCGGCGGGAACACGGTGGTGTCGGCCAGCACCTCGAACGACGTACGGGATATCACGCCCACCCGTATGCCCCTGCTGTCCGGGTGCCGCGAGGTCGCGATGGTCCAGCCACTGCCCAGGAGGTCGACCAGATCCCGCAGTGCCTCCGGCTCGCCGACCTCCTGCACGGCCAGCAGCGTCGGGTCGAGCGCGGTGATCGCGTCGGCGAGAGCGGCGAGCTTCGCCTCGTAGGCGGCCTTGTCCCTGGGGCCGGACGGGCCTCCGGGACGGTACAGGTTCTCCAGGTTCCAGGTGCCGAGGAGCATGCCGGGCTCCCTTCAGAAGCCGGGTCCGTGCGATGTCGGACCTCGCGTGCCGTGAGGCCAGGGTGCCCGGTCGGCGGGGAACGCGACAGAGCCCTGACGGGATGCGCGGTTCGGCTCCCGCGCCGCGCGTACGACGTCGTACGTTGTCGTGATGACCGACTCTCCCGCCGAGCTCATCATCACCGGATGCACCGTCCTCGTGCACGACGAACAGGAACGGATCGGGTTCGAGGAGGACGCAGCCGTCGTCGTACGGGGCGGGGCCGTGGAGTCGGTGACGAGCGCCGACGCCGTACGGGACCTGCCCGCCGTCGAACGGATCGACGCCCGCGGCCAGGTCGCAATGCCGGGGCTCGTCAACTGCCACACCCACGCGCCCATGGTCACGCTGCGCGGGGTCGCCGAGGACCTGCCCACCGAGGAGTGGTTCAACGACGTCGTCTGGCCCATCGAGTCCAACCTCACGGAGCGGGACGTGGAGTTGGGGGCGCGGCTGGCCTGCGCCGAGATGATCCGGGGCGGGGTCACCTGCTTCGCCGACCACTACTTCTCGATGGACGCCGTCGCCGCGGTCGTCGAGGAGTGCGGGATCCGGGCGCATCTCGGCGAGGCCTACTTCTCCTCACAAGGGCCCCAAGGGCGGGAGAAATCACTGGAGTTCGCACTACGGCACCGCGGCGGCGCCGGGGGCCGCATCACCACGACCCTCGCCCCGCACGCGCCCTACACGGTCGACGACACCGACCTCGCCGCCACCGCGTCGCTCGCCCTCGAACACGGGCTCCCCGTCCACCTCCACGCCTCCGAGAACCGCGACCAGGCCGAGGCGAGTCTCGCCCGGTACGGCGTCACCCCCATCGAGGTGCTGCGGCGCACCGGGATCCTCGACACGGACGTCCTGATCGCGCACGGCTCGGGCATCCTCGACCGGGACCTGCCGCTGCTCTCACGTGCCCTTGGCCGTACGGCGGTTGCGACCGCGCCCCGCGGCTACCTCAAGTTCGCCTGGCCCACCACCACACCCGTCCGCGCCCTGCACGACATCGGCATCCCCGTCGGACTCGCCACGGACGGCGCCGCCTCCAACAACTCCCTCGACGTATGGGAGTCGATGGCGCTCACCGCCCTCATCCAGAAGTCCACGACCGGCGACCCACGATGGCTGACATCCCGTCAAGCACTGCACCACGCAAGCCTGCAGAGCGCGCGAGCGGTCGGTCTCGGTGACGCCGTCGGCACCATCGCCCCGGGCCGGCGGGCCGACATCATCCTCGTCGACCTCAACGGCCCGCACACCCAGCCCGTCCACGACCTCGCCGCCACCCTCGTCCACAGCGCCCGCTCCTCCGACGTCCGCACCACGATCGTCGACGGCCGTGTCCTGATGCGGGACCGCGAGCTGCTGACCCTCGATGTGGCCGGAGTCGTACGGGAGTTGGGGGAGCGGATGCCGGCGCTCCTGGACCGGAGCCATGGCAAACGGGTCCAGGACTACGACACCTGAGAGCCACCTCCGGCGGAGCGCCTAGGCTGATGCCCATGGACCCCGCCGACGGCCTCCTCGACCACCCCTACGACGTGTACCGGCGTCTGCGTGACACCGCCCCGGTGCACCGGATCGCCGGACCCGACGGGACGCCCGCCTGGATCGTCACGCGGTACGACGACGTGCGGGCGGCTCTCGCCGATCCGCGGCTGTCGTTGGACAAGAGGCATGCCACGGCGGGGACGTACAAGGGGTTCTCCCTGCCGGCCGCTCTCGACGCCAACCTCCTCAACATGGATCCGCCGGACCACAGCAGGATCCGGCGGCTGGTCGGCAAGGCCTTCACACCGCGTCGGGTCGAGCAGCTCCGTGAGCCGATCCGGCGCACCGCCGACCGGCTCCTCGACGGGCTCGGCGACCACGGCACGACCGACCTGATCGCCTCCTACGCCGCACCCCTGCCCATCACCGTCATCTGCGACCTGCTCGGCATCCCGGACCAGCACCGGCTCGACTTCCGGGTGTGGACCGACACCCTCGTCGCCCCGGACCCGTCGGCAGGACCCGGGGTCGCCAAGGAGGCGGTCGTGGCGATGCTCGGCTTCTTCACCCGGCTCCTCGCCGAGAAGCGCCGGGATCCCGCGGACGACCTGCTCTCCGATCTGATCGCAGTGCGCGACGAGGGCGACCGGCTCAGCGAGGACGAGCTGATGTCGCTGGCCTTCCTCATCCTCTTCGCGGGATACGAGAACACCGTGCAGTTGATCGGAAACGCGGTGCTGGCCCTGTTCCAACACCCCGAGCAGCTCACCGCCCTGCGTGCGGACCCGGCGCAACTGCCCTGCGCCGTCGAGGAGTTCCTCCGCTACGAAGGCCCCGCCCTGCTCGCCCTCCGGCGCTTCCCCGTCGAGGACGTCACCATCGGCGGGGTCACCGTGCCCGCCGGCGAGACGGTCTGGGTGTCCCCGTCCGCCGCCAACCGCGACCCGGCCCGCTTCCCCGAACCCGACCGCCTCGACCTCGGCCGCGACACCTCAGGTCACCTCTCCCTCGGCCACGGCATCCACTACTGCCTGGGCGCCCCACTGGCCCGCGCCGAGACCGAGATCGCCCTGGCGGCGCTGCTGGAGCGGTTCCCGGATCTCTCGCTGGCGGAGTCCGAGTCCACGCCGAGATGGCGCAACTCCCTGCGCGCCCGCGGGCTGCTCGCGCTGCAGGTGTCGTACGGAAGAAATCTCCCCTGACAGCGATGAGTTCTGCTCCTCCCGACGGTCACCACCCCGAACGGACCGTTGTACAGGAGGGATCCCATGCCGCTTCCGGAGATCGTCTCGTGGGACGAATGGCGCGCGGCGCGCGAGGAGTTGCTGGTCAGGGAGAAGGCGGCCACGCGTGCGCGGGACGCGCTCAACGCCGACCGGCGCCGACTGCCGATGGTCGAGGTCGAGGAGGAGTACGTCTTCGAGGGCGGCGACGGGAAGGCCACCCTGCTCGACCTCTTCGAGGGGCGCGGCCAACTCGTCGTGTACCACTTCATGTTCGCGCCCGAGTGGGACGCGGGCTGCCGCAGCTGCTCCGCCTTCCTGGACCAGGTCGGGCACCTGGCCCATCTGAAGGCACGGGGTACGACGTTCGCGGCCGTGTCGAGAGCGCCGTACACGAAGATCCTGCCGTTCAAGGCGCGGATGGGTTGGGCCGTGCCCTGGTACTCGTCGTACGGAAGCGACTTCAACCACGACTTCGAGGTCACCCTGGAGATCGACGGGGAGCCGGCCGAGCGGCCCGGCGTCAGCTGTTTCCTGCGCGACCGCGACCGGGTCTTCCACACCTACTCGACCTTTGAACGCGGCCTCGACGGGCTCGGCTCGACCACCAGCTTCCTCGATCTCACCGCGCTGGGTCGGCAGGAGGAGTGGGAGGAACCCAAGGGGCGTGCGTCGGCTCTCGGGGCGCCTGCGGGGAGCGCGCGGATCCGTTATCACGATGAGTACGAGAACTGACACATAAAGCAACCGAAGTGACCGCTAAGTAACCGGACTCTCACGCTTCGCGCTGAACGCGTGTCAACTACGTCTCAGTCCGGCAACTCAGCGAGGCGTTTTGGCCCCGGAAGGCGTTAACTCCTACAAGTGCTCCTACGGGTGAGTACAACGCTTTCTGGAGGTGCAGGGTGGTGAACGGGCGAACAGTGCTCGAACGCTTTCCCGCTGGCGGGCCGCGAGGATCGTGGCCGGCGGAGGAGTTCGCGCAGGCGAGGCGTCTTGAAGGGCTGCCGGCTGAGGTCGTCATGGACCTCGCGACGGACATGTTCCTGGTGATCGTCCGTGGTGGAGAGGCCGCCGTCGACGCTGTCGCGTGAGGTCAGCCCGCCTCCTTGGCGGGCACCTTCGCCGTGAACTGCCGTGCCTGGAGCGAGTACAGCTCCGCGTAGACACCGCCGGAGGCCAGGAGCTCGTCGGGCGTGCCCGACTCCACGAGCCGGCCCTGCTCCAGCACATGCACCAGATCGGCGTGGCGTACGGACGCCAGCCGGTGGGTGATCAGGATGACCGTCTGGCCGGTGCCGGCCAGGGCCCGGATCTTCTCGAAGACCTCCAGCTCGGCCCGCGCGTCCAGAGCGGCCGTCGGCTCGTCCACGATCAGGATGCGGCCGCGCCGGTAGGCGGCCCGGGCGATGCCGAGCCGCTGCCACTGCCCGCCGGACAGTTCGTGGCCGCCGCTGAAATTGCGGGCCAGCAGGGTGTCCAGGCCGCGGGGCAGATCGGCCAGCACCTCTTCGGCCCCGGCCTCCGCGACCGCGCCGGACACCCGCTCGTCGGTGAGCGGCGCCGAGGAGCGGCCCACCGCCACGTTGACGCGGGCCGTGAACGGCCACCGCTTGAAGTCCTGGGCGACCATCGCGACCCGCTCCGCGAGCAGCCGCCGGTCCGCGTGTGCCGCGTCCACGTCGTCCCACAGGACCCGGCCCCGGCCCGGTGAGTACAGGCCGGCCAGCAGTTTCACCAGGGTGGTCTTGCCGGAGCCGTTCTCGCCGACCAGCGCGACGATCTTGCCGAGCGGCACGGTGAGCGTCACGTCGTCGAGCGCGGGGCGGGTCGCGTCACCCGGGTAGGTGAAGGTGACGTTCTCGAAGCGGATCTCGCGCGGATCGTCCGGCAGCACGGTCCCGCCCGCCGGGATCGCCCACTTGTCCGCCTCCTCGTAGAGCCGCTGGAGGTCGCCGACGAACAGGGCCTCCTCGTGCAGTGCGTTCATCTCGATGACCAGCGTGTTCAGGCTCTGAGAGCCGGTGCGGACGGCGATCACGGCCGTACCGGCCACCGACAGCGCCATCGCGCCCGCCAGCAGCAGCCCGCCCAGTGTCGCGTACGTCGCCACCGTGGCCAGGCCCGTCCAGGCCGCCGCGATCAGCCCGGTCCGGGCCGCGAGCCGGGCCAGCCGGGCCTGCTCCGTCTCCGCGGTCTCCGCCATCGCGCGATAGTGCCTGAGCAGGAACGGGCCCACCCCGTGGACCCGGATCTCCGGCGCCGCCTCCGGCTCGATCAGCAGGGCGCCGAGCAGCCGGCCCGCCCGCACATGCTGCACCCAGGTGTGGAAGGACTCGTACTGGCGGCGTGCGATGGTCAGCGCGCCCCAGCCGCTCGGGATCGTCATCGTGACCAGCAGCGGCAGCAGCGCCGGGTGCAGCACGGTCAGCACGCCGGCCGCCGCGATCAGCGAGATCATCGCGTTCACCACGCGCGTCGCGAACGAGATCATCCGGCGGGCCGAGGTGGCGCCGTACTGCGCGGTGTCCAGCAGCTTGTGGAAGGCATGGTCCTCGATCGCGGCCAGCTCCACGGTGGCCGCCCGCTCCAGATACCGCTCGGTGGCCACCCGCTCCACCTTGGGTTCGAGGCGTCCGGTGGCGTATGTGGACGCCGCCCGCAACAGAGCTCCCACGAGCAGGACGGCGGCCATCGTCACCAGCGCGGGCACGGCTCCCCGAAGCCGGTCCTCCAGCGCGCCCCCGCCGATCAGCCGCCCCAGCACACTGTTGACGGCGAGCAGACTCACGGCCTGCATGAGCCCCCGGCCGACCTCGGCGACCAGCACGATCCGCGCGGCCTGCCGGTCGGCCTGCCAGGCCAGTCGGAAGCTCCCCGACAGCAGCGACGGCAACCGGACGACCATGGCCCGGAACCCCAGCTCCAGAAACGCGTCGGAGTGCGAGTTCCACCCCATGTCGTACCGCAGCGGCCCCCCGAAGAGCAGCCGCTCCGACTCGGAGACACCGGGCTGCTCGGAGCCATGCCGTTTCCCCACCACTGACCTCCCCCGATCGTGGACGGGGCAACTATGGCGGGGCGGGCTGTATCGGGGGAGGGCGCAGAGAGAAGTGCGGTGAGAGCGCGGGCGCACACCTTGGAGTGCCGGGGCCGGTGACGTACCCAGGGGCGCGGGGCTGTATCGATATGCGGCTCCGCCGCGGGGGGCGACAATCCCCCACGGACCCGCACCCGAACGACGGCC
The DNA here is from genome assembly GCF_044903305.1 of Streptomyces sp. NPDC019531. Taxonomy (NCBI): domain Bacteria; kingdom Bacillati; phylum Actinomycetota; class Actinomycetes; order Kitasatosporales; family Streptomycetaceae; genus Streptomyces; species Streptomyces sp. NPDC019531. The sequence continues at coordinate 31,286 of NZ_JBJDQL010000037.1, forward strand.
TATCCGGCAGAACTGACGGGCCGCGACCAACTAGGAGTAGTCCCCGTAAGCCGGCACAACGCCAAGTACAACGGTATCGGCGGTGTGTACGGCAACGTCCCCTCACCCCGACGCACAAGAGACGGCACCACCGGGGCGTCCGGAACAACCGCCCCGGTGGCGTACTGGGCGGGCGCGGGCCAGTCGAGCGCGTAGTCGGAGTCGGCGGGAACGAGCCACCACCAGTGTGTGTCATCGGCGTACACACACCCCACCCGCGGCAGCCGAGGCGCCAGCTGCTGCCCCAGCAGCGCCGGCATCCCCACCGCGTCGCAACCCAGCGGCACCCTCATCCCCTCCGGCACGGCCAGCCTGCGCGGCGTCCCCGGCGCGGCCAGCCCGCGTCTGAGGCGGACCAGCGTGTCCAGGGTCAGCACCTGACCGCCGGACCCGCTCCTCACGCCCATGGGCCGGAGTCCTCCGTCCCGTGATCGCGCGCTTCCCCCTCGGGCACCGCTCTGTGATGCTCCTCCGCCTCGTCCCCCTGGCCGGGCCCCCCGGAGGGAACCGGCTTCGGGCGGGCCCCCCAGCCCAGGTCGTTGCGCGGGCCGGTGTCCTTACGGGGCTCGTCCGCCTTGCGCGGCAGCTCCGCCCAGACAAGCAGACCGGGGCCGTGCTCATGGGCGCCCCAGGAGTGGCAGAGAGCATCGACGAGAAGCAGTCCCCTCCCGTGCTCCTCCTCGCCACGCTGCGGCGACGGATGGGGCTCACCCGGCGCGCAGCCCTCGTCGCGTACGGCTATTCGCACCAGGTCGTCGTCGTCGTGCAGCTCGCAGACCACGCGGCGGCTCGCGGTGTGCACGATGGCGTTGGTGACCAGCTCGGAGACCACCAGGGCGGCCGAGTCGCAGATGTCCTCGCAGACCGACCAGTGGGTCAGCCTGGCCCTCGTCAGACGTCTGGCCTGCGCCGGAGAACCCGGATGCGCGGCCAGCTCGAAACGGAACCGGCGCCGGAAAGCAGCCCCTTCGGGGGTCACTCCCACGGCGTCACCGAAGCCCCGGGGGCGGCCTACGGCGGCGTCTGTTCCTAAGGGCGGGGACGGAATCACGCTTGCCACTATCGCCCCGTCGTGAACACTTGGCAAGTGTCACTCTGAAAAATGCAGAGTGCTGTGTGGCGCGGTGAGACGCCGTGGCACACTGCTCGCAACAGCATCTTGAGCGGCGCCAGTTGGGATCGCCGAAGATCCGTACGTATCCGTGTTCGTATCCGTACAGATCTTCGAATTAGGTCTTCGAATGGCGCCGCAGGCCTGTCAGCATGCTGGTGGCTGTGACGCCCGTGCCCGACCTGTGACGCCCGTACATGACTTCGTGGAGGTGGAGCGTGAGCGAACCGCGGTCCGCGCCGACGGTCGGCCAGGTGGTCCTCGGTCGGCGCCTGCTGGACCTGCGGGAACGCGCCGGGCTCAAGCGTGAGGAAGCCGCCCGCATCCTCCGTGTCGCCCCTGCCACCGTCCGCCGTATGGAGATGGCCGAGGTCGGACTCAAGATTCCGTACCTCCAGCTCCTGCTGAAGGCCTACGGCGTCTCCGACCAGGAGGCCGAGGACTTCGTCCAGCTCGCCGAGGACGCCAACCGCCCCGGCTGGTGGCAGCGCTTCCACGACGTGCTGCCGGGCTGGTTCTCGATGCACGTCAGCCTGGAGGGCGCGGCCGCGCTCATCCGCGAGTACGAGCCGCACTTCGTGCCCGGTCTGCTCCAGACCGAGGACTACGCGCGTGGCGTCCTGCGCTCCGGTGCCATCGGCCAGACCAGCCCCGAGGACATCGAGCGCCATGTCGCCCTGCGCATGGAACGCCAGGGACTGCTCACCCGTCAGGACGCGCCCCGACTGTGGGTCGTCATGGACGAGACCGTGCTGCGCCGCCCCGCCGGCGGCCCGGAGGTGATGCGTGCGCAGATCGACAAACTGCTTGAGGCGACGAAGCTGCCCAACGTGACGCTGCAGGTCGCCCCGTTCGCCAACGGGCCGCACCCCGGCACCTACGGGCCCTTCGTGCTCTTCCGATTTGCCGTGCCCGAACTTCCGGACATGGTCTACAGCGAGTACCTGACCGGCGCGATCTATCTGGACGCGCGCGTCGAGGTGGCGACCCACCTCGAGGTCATGGACCGCATGGCGGCGCAGGCCGCTACAGCACATCGCACGAAGGAGATCCTCCGGGATCTCCGCAAGGAGCTGTGAATGAACCGCATCAAGCCGCGCATACCCGTCTACAACGGCATGCCCGCCCGGGAGCTGGGGAGCGAAGGCTGGCACAAGCCGTGGAGCGGCGGCAACGGCGGCAACTGCCTGGAGGCGATGAAGCTCGCCGACGGCCGGATCGCCGTCCGTCAGTCCACCGATCCTGACGGACCGGCGCTGATCTACACCACCGACGAGATGACCGCGTTCATCGAGGGTGCCAAGGCGGGGGTGGCCGACTTCCTTCTCTCCTGACCTCAGTGCTGAATTGATGGGTAATCACTTAATGGTTGAGATTGACACCACCAAGCCCCACCCGGCGCGGATGTACGACTGGTACCTCGGAGGCAAGGACAACTACCCGATAGACGAGGCGATGGGGCGGCAGATGCTCGCCCTGGATCCGCGCGTACCGGTGATGGCCCAGGTCAACCGGGCCTTCATGCACCGCTCCACCCGCTGGCTCGCCCGCGCCGGCGTCCGTCAGTTCCTGGACGTCGGCACCGGCATCCCCACCGCACCCAACCTCCACCAGGTCGCCCAGGAGATCGCCCCGGAGGCCCGGGTCGTCTACTGCGACAACGACCCGATCGTCCTCGCCCACGCGGCCGCCCTGCTACGGGGCACGGACGAGGGTGTCACCGAGTACCTCCAGGCCGACGTCCGCGACCCGGACACCGTCCTGGAGGGAGCGCGCGAGATCCTGGACTTCTCCCGACCCATCGCCCTCTCGCTCATCGCCCTGCTGCACTTCGTCTCCGACGAGGACGGCGCGCACGACCTGGTCGGCCGACTGCTCGCCGAACTGCCCTCCGGCAGCTACCTGGTGGCCAGTCACGCCACGGCCGACTTCACCCCCGAGGAGTCGAAGGCAGCCACCGAGAAACTCAGGGCCGCGGGAGTCACCCTGGCCCTGCGCTCCCGCGCGGAGTTCGCCCGCTTCTTCGAAGGCCTGGAACTCGTCGAACCCGGCGTCGAGGTACCGCAGTCGTGGCACCCCGAACTGGGGGACCCAGTACCAGGCCAGGACGACGGGGTGATCCCGGGGTACGGGGCGGTGGGGCGCAAGCCTTGAAGGGTGCCCGTAACGGGCCTCAGAACCAGGACGCCATGCGTCGCGGAGCGTCCACCAGCCTGCTGACGGCCACCACCGGCAGCGGTGGCTGCTCCGCCTCGTTGGGGAGCACCGACAGACCGGCGCGGGCCGCGTGGGCGAGATTCGCGGCCTTGGAGCCCGCCGTCATGGGGCCGCGGCGACAGGCTGCTCCAGCGGGACGGCGTCCGGCGCGGTCCGGCCGCACACCTCGGCCGGGTCCGAGCGGACCGCGCCCCGACGGCCCTCCCCGTCGCGAGCGCCCTCTCCGTGACGTTCATCGAGCGTCGTCATCGAACGTCATCCAGGACCGACCGCCAACAGGAGGGACGCGCGGGGGTGGCCCTGCGCCTGACGGCGGAACGAAGGAGGGAGGGTGGGCCGCTGCCGACCCCCATGGGCGCGACGGCAGCTCGCCTCCTGTTCCGATGACCCCACCGCTGTTCTGATCGATGTAGCCCGTAAGCCGCTTTTCGGACAGATCGCGGGAGGAATCGGGAGTCCGTAGGAGAGCACGGACTCCGACTGGTCCCCGGGGAGCAGGCGTGCGCTCGTTCCTGGGCAGGAGCGGGCGGAGTGGCGGTTCATTCTGAGGCAGGGGCAGGGGCAGGGGCAGGGGGTGGGAGGCCGCGGTCCCTGCGGCGGCGTCGGCGCCGAAGTCCTACGCCTCACCCGGCGGCAGCGCCCCGCACAGGGCCTCCAGCGCCGCCCCGTACGCGTGCTCGGACGGTGTCGCGTACCCCACGACCAGACCGTCGTGGGCCGGCATGTCCTTGTCCGACGCGTCCGGGTGGCGGAACTCCGCCAGCCCGTCGAGAGCGACGCCCTGCCAGACCGCGGCCTTGACGGCAGACCGCTCGGTGCCGGGCGGTAGCCGTAGCACCGCGTGCAGCCCCGCAGCGACCCCGTCGACGCCGATGTGCGGCGCATGCTCGGCGAGTGCGGCGACGAGCCGGTCCCGGCGACTCCGGTACCGCTGCCGCATCCGCCGTACGTGACGGTCGTAGGACCCGGAGCCGATCAGGTCGGCGAGGGCCAGCTGGTCCAGGACGCTCGCCCAGGCCTCCCGTTCGCCCTTGGCCCGCAGCACGTCGCCGACGTACCGCTCCGGCAGCACCATCCACCCCAGCCGCACCGCGGGCGACAGGCTCTTGCTGGCCGAGCCGACGAGGATCACCCGCTCGGGATCGAGGCTCTGGAGGGCGCCGACGGGCTTGCGGTCGTAGCGGAACTCCCCGTCGTAGTCGTCTTCCAGCACCACCCCGCCACGCGCGCGTGCCCAGTCGACCACCATGGCCCGCCGCTCGGCGTGCAGCGGCCCGCCGGTGGGGAACTGGTGTGCGGGCGTGAGCAGTACGGCCCGCTCGCGGTCCAGCCGGTCGACGCGTGCGCCGCGCGCGTCGAGGGGAAGCGGCACGGTCCGTACGCCCTCGGCGGTGAGCAGCTCGCGGTGGAAGGGCAGCCCGTACGCCTCCACGGCCAGAGGGCCGCGCAGCACACCGCCTCCGAAGAGCAGACGCAGGGCGTGCGCGAACCCGGAGCAGACGATGATCCGGTCCGGCTCCGCCCGCACCCCTCGCACGCGTGCGAGGTATTCGGCGAGAGACGCTCTCAGTTCGGGGCGTCCGGCGGGGTCACCGGGCCCGAAGGCCTCGTTGGGGGCCTGCTGGAGGGCTCGGCGGTAGGAGGCAAGCCAGGCGGTTCGGGGGAAGGAGGAGGCGTCCGGGGTGCCCTGGCGGAGGTCGTGGCGGGGGGCACGCGCGCGTGGGGGCGTCTTGGGCGTCTTGGGCAACGGGGGTGCGGGTACGGCGGGGGCGAGCGGCTCGGTCCGCTCGGCGACCCGGGTCCCGGAGCCCTGGCGGGCGATCAGCCAGCCCTCCGCGACGAGTTCCGCGTAGGCGTCGGCCACCGTGTTGCGGGCGACGCCCAGGTCGGCGGCGAGCGAACGGTACGGCGGCAGCCTGGTGCCGGGGGCGAGTCGCCCACCGCGTACGGCGTCACGCAGCGCCTGGACCAGGGCGGCCCGCCTGCTCCCCGGCGCGGAGAGGTCCAGGTGCAGGTCGGCGCCGATCCGCTCCGCATGATTGACCCACGATTCCGCCATGGAAATGCACCCTACAGCCGGTCTTTCCGGTCATAGGTTGATCACATGACGACGCACACCAGCGTGACAGGTACGGCTCGAATGAACTTCGCGAAGGCCGCCCCCAAGGTCTTCCGCGCCCTCGTCGGCTTCGACGCGGCGGCCCGCGAGGGCCTGGACCCCACCCTCGTCGAACTGATCCAGATCCGCGCCTCCCATCTCAACCGCTGCGCGTACTGCCTCCACATGCACACCAACGACGCCCGCAAGGCCGGCGAGACCGAGGAACGCCTCCACATGGTCCCGGTCTGGCGAGAGGCCCGTCACTTCTTCACGGACAAGGAGCAGGCGGCCCTGGCCCTCACGGAGGCGGTGACCCTGGTGGCGGACGGTGGCGTCCCCGACGAGATCTACGGGGAGGCCGCGGCACACTTCGACGATCAGGAACTGGCCCACGTCCTGTCCCTGATCCTCACGATCAACACCTGGAACAGGGTGGCACTGTCGACGGGGAAGGTGGCGGGGACGGACGAGCGGGCCTGAGCGGGCCTCCTCTGCAGGGTCCCTTTCATTTGCCAGGCATCCTTCCGCCGACCACGACGACTCGACCCGGCGGTGCCGAACGCGCCGCAACCGCCGGGCCGTTCGCCACGCCCTACACCGTCATGGGCCTGTCGTACGGCCCGATGGGTGCAGGCAGCCGCGAACTCCCCGTCAGATACCGATCGACCGCCGCCGCGACCGCCCGCCCTTCCGCGATCGCCCACACGATCAACGACTGCCCCCGAGCCGCATCCCCCGCGGCGAACACCCCTGGCACATTCGTAGCGAACCCCCCATCCCGCGCGACCGTCCCCCGGGGCTCCATCTCCAGCCCCAACTGCTCCACCAGCCCGTCCCTCCGATCCGGCCCGGAGAACCCGAGCGCCAGCAGCACGAGGTCGGCGGGAAGCGTCCGTCCCGTCCCCACGACCGCCTGCCGCCCCGCATCGACCTCGACGAGATGCAGCGACCGCACCCGCCCACCAGCGTCCCCCTCGAACCGGAGCGTCGAGGCCGCGAACAACCGCGCATCCGCATCCGCCGCGGGCGCCGTCCCCAGATCCCGCGCCTCCTCGTGAGCCGCCGACAACCGATAGATCTTCGGATACGTCGGCCAGGGCTCGACATCCTCGTCCCGCTCACCACCCGGCTGCGCGTAGATGTCCAACTGGGTCACGGAAGCGGCCCCCTCACGCACCGCCGTCCCCAGACAGTCGGCCCCGGTGTCACCCCCACCGACGATGACGACATGCTTCCCGGCAGCCGACATCGGGGACACCTCCAGATCCCCCTCGCACACCCGGTTGGCCAACGGCAGATACTCCATGGCCTGCTGAACCCCGGCCAACTCCCGCCCCGGCACGTCCAGTTCACGCCACGCCGTGGCCCCGGTCGCGATCACCACGGCGTCGTACCGCGCCCGCAGCTCCGCCGCCCCCACATCCCGCCCGACCGCCGTGGACGTACGGAACTTCGTCCCCTCGGCCCGCATCTGCTCGATCCGCCGCTCAAGGTGGTGCTTCTCCATCTTGAACTCGGGGATGCCGTACCGCATGAGACCACCGAGCCGGTCGTCCTTCTCATACACCGCGACCGTATGCCCCGCCCGCGACAACTGCTGTGCCGCGGCGAGCCCGGTGGGCCCCGACCCGATCACCGCGACGGTCCGCCCGGACAACCGGTCCGGCGGCCGCGGCGGCGCGAACCCGAGCTCCCAGGCCTGGTCCGCGACGGCCACCTCGACGTTCTTGATGGTCACCGCCGGCTGGTTGATGGCGAGCACACACCCCGCCTCGCACGGCGCCGGGCACAACCGCCCGGTGAACTCGGGGAAGTTGTTCGTCGCGTGCAGCCGGTCGGCGGCCTGCCGCCAGTCCTCCCGCGATACCAGGTCGTTCCACTCGGGGATGAGATTCCCCAGCGGACAGGCCTCGTGGCAGAACGGTATGCCGCAGTCCATACAGCGGTCCGCCTGCTTGCTGACGATGGGCAGCAACGCCCCGGGGACGTACACCTCGTCCCAGTCCCGGACCCGCTCCTCGACCGGCCTGCGGGGCCAGTCCTGGCGAGGCGTGGTCATGAATCCCTTGGGATCGGCCATGGCCGTCTTCCTTGCTCGCGCTGGTGACGCTGACGCGTCCGACGTGGCCGTGCGTCATCGGGCGGCACTCCTGCGGAACTTCTTTCGGCCACGATACGACTCATCGACCGCTCCCGCAGGGTGCCGACGGACCATCGCGACAGCGCTTTCTCCCGTCCCCCGGCGGTGCGCACGACGCTCATGTGAGGGCCAGAACGTACGCCACCGCCGCCGCGCCCGAGGCGACCGCGCGAACGTGGTTCCACATCGTCCACTCGCGCACGTACGTAGGCCAGTACGCCGCCGCCTCCGGGGTGCCCGGGTCCAGTTTGAGCAGGGCGTCGTTGCGCGGCACGTTCGCCACCATCGTCAGCCCGAACGAGCCGAACAGATACAGCGCGCTGCCCACCAGCAACTCCACCGTCCCCTCGTCCGGCCACAGCACGAACGTCACCACCGCGATCACCGCGCACAGCACCGCCGAACCGGCGAACACGGCCATGAACGGCGGCCGCACCGCGCTCACGTTGATCGCGTTCATCGCGGCGACGCCCTGCGCGGGCGGCAGCGCGGCGAGCCCCCTCATCACAAAGGTCGAGAACGCGCAGAACACCCCGGCCACCAGCCCGGTACCGAGCACCCCCAGCACGACCAGCACGAAGAAAGGCCCATCGATCATCTCAACACCAGCTCCCGCATCCGGCCGAGCCCCCCGGCCCGGCACCGCCCGTCCCCACCACCGAATCCCGCGCCCACCCCTCACCACATGGCCCATCCGCGCAACCCCATACGCAAACGTCCACCGGCCTCTCCTCACGTTCTGCCGGGATCCCGTCCCCTCCCTCTCCCGGACCCGGCACCGTCAACCCGCCTCCACCTCCACCACACCCCGCCATTCCGCCAGCACCGCCTCCACGCCCCGCGAGATCCGCCGTCGGGCCTCATGCCGTGCCACCCCGCTCATCAGCAACGCGTCATACGGCGTATCCACATGCCGCACGGACGCCACCACCGCCGACACCACCGCCCCCTCCGACAACGCCCTCCCCGCAGCACTCCGCCCCACCCGCCCACTGCCCCGCACGGACGCATGCGAGGCGATGTCCCGGGCCCGGTCCACCGGGCACCCCGGAAACAGCCGTCGTATCTCCGCCGCGAAGGCCTCCGCGAACCGCACGTCCCCCGCCGCCCGCCGCCGGGCGTCCCGCACTCGGCGCCGCCGCCGCGCCTCCACGTCCGCCAGGCACCGCTCCTCAGCTCGCGCCAGCCCCGCCTCCTCCACGAGGACGCCCTGCCGCTCATAGCGCCCCTTGCGCCGGTTGAACCGCACGACGACAGCCGACAGCGCGCTCTCTTCCCGTGACCGACGCGTGAGCGCCGTGTCGCCGCGTGGCAGGAACACCAGGTGCCCGAGGTCGGCGCAGTCGAGACACCGCGGTGCCCCGCCCTCGACGACGAGCAGCGCCAACGGCCCGCCCCGGCACTCCGCACAGTGCCGTCTCCGCAACGGCTGGACGACCAGGGGTCCGCCACGGGCCGGGGGAGTCGCGAGGCCTGTCATGAAAGGTTCATTCCCCAGGCGCACCCACCACCGACACCCGCGCCCAAGAGTCGCAGCGAGACCTTGCGTGCGAGGGAACGCGTCCTGAGCGTCGGCTGACGCATCATGGCCATGTGCGACTCGAAGCGATCACCTGGGACCGGCTCGGTGACCAACTGGCCGACCGTCTTCTCGACCTGAAGTCGGCCGACGGCAGCCCCTGGCCCCGCGTCGCTGTCGACGGCGCCCCGGCGGCCCGCCCGGGCGACCTCGCCGAACGTGTCGGGGAGGCGCTGCGCATACGCGGTCGGCCTTCCCTCGTCGTCGGCATCCAGGGCTTCCTGCGCCCCGCCTCGCTCCGCCTGGAATACGGCCACCACGACCTGGAGGCCTACTACAACGGCTGGTTCGACACCGGAGCCCTCTGGCGCGAGGTCTTCGGCCCCCTCGAACCGGGCGGCGACGGCCGTGTCCTGCCCGACCTGTGGGACCCGGCCACCGACCGCGCCACCCGCAGTCCCTACGTCCATCTCCCGCCCGGCGGCGTCCTGTTGCTCCATGGCCCCCTCCTGCTGCGCCACTGGTTCCCCTTCGACCTGACCGTCCACGTACTCCTCTCCGACGGTGCCCTGCGCCGCCGTACCCCCGAGTCCGACCACTGGACCCTCCCCGCCTACGAGCGCTACACCGAGGAGACCGACCCGGCCGGCACGGCAGACGTCCTCGTCCGCGCCGACGACCCCCGCCACCCCGCATGGAGCCGCTGATCCCACCGCGCCGAGGAGTCGTGGCGACCCTGTTCGGGCCCGGCCGCCGTTACCGCTGGGTTCCGGGTGCGGACCCTCCACGGCGCGGCGAGAATGTAGGGCGCCGGGACTTGCGGTGCCGTCCGCGCCGCGCCGGCCGTCCGGCACCGGGAGGTACTCCATGACCACCGCCGGAGACATAATGCACCGGGGTGCCCAGTGGATCCCCGCCCACGAGACCCTCGACCGCGCCGCCCAGTTGATGCGTGAACTCGGCGTCGGAGCCCTGCCCATCAGCGACGCGAACGAACGGCTGTGCGGCATCCTCACCGACCGCGACATCGTCATCGGCTGTGTGGCCGTGGGCCACGACCCGGCCAAGGTCACCGCGGGCGAGATGGCCCAGGGCACACCCCGCTGGATCGACGCGAGCGCCGACGTCGGCGACGTCCTGCACGAGATGCAGGAGCACCAGATCCGCAGGCTTCCCGTCATCGAGAACAAGCGCCTGGTGGGCATGATCAGCGAGGCCGACCTGGCCCGGCACCTGACGGACGAACAGATCGCCGGATGGGCCGAGAGCGTCTACGCCCGCGCCTCCACCACCCACTGAACCGCCGTACGGACGGCCCCGGTCACAGCCAGCCGTTGCGCCGGAAGCCGCGGTACAGTACGCCGCACCCGACGGCTATCACGCCCATGACCAACGGGTAGCCGAACGTCCAGTGCAGCTCCGGCATGTGGTCGAAGTTCATGCCGTACACCCCGCAGACCATCGTCGGGACGGCGATCACCGCGGCCCAGGCCGTGATCTTCCGCATGTCCTCGTTCTGCGCGACCGTCACCTGCGCGAGGTGCGCCTGCAGGATCGAGTTGAGCAGTTCGTCGAACGCGGCGATCTGCTCCTTGGCGCGCAACAGATGGTCGGAGACATCGCGGAAGTACGCCTGTATCTGCGGGGCGATCACCTGGATCGGCCGTGTGGAGAGCTCTTCGAGCGGGCGGCTCAGCGGGACCACCGCCCGCTTCAGCTCCAGGAGCTCCCGCTTGAGCTGGTAGATGTGGCCCGCGTCGACCCGGGCGCCGTTCTCCGCGAACACCGCTGTCTCGACCAGGTCGATGTCCGACTGCATCGCGTCGGTGACGTTCAGATAGTCGTCGACGACATGGTCCGCGATCGCGTGCAGCACTGCGGCCGGCCCCTTGGCGAGCTGGCGGGGATCGGACTCCAGCTCCTCGCGCAACGGGCCCAGCGAGCCGTGGCTGCCATGCCGCACCGTGATCACGAAGTCCTGGCCGACGAACACCATGATCTCGCCGGTGTTGACCACCTCGCTCGTCGCCGTGAGCTCCTCGTGCTCCACGTAGCAGACCGTCTTGAACACCGCGAACAGGGTCTCGCCGTAGCGCTCCACCTTCGGGCGCTGATGGGCCTCCACCGCGTCCTCGACGGCCAGCGGATGCAGGTCGAAGAGGTCCGCGATGCCCTCGAACTCGTGGTTCGACGGCTCGTGGAGGCCGAGCCAGACGAAACCGTCACGGGTCTTCCGCAGGTGCTCCACCGTGTCGACCAGATCGCCGTCCGCGGGGACCCGGACACCGTCTTTGTACGTCACACAGTTGACCACCGAGGTGCCCAGCGGGGAGCGGGCATGGTGGCTCAGGTCGACGCGCGGGCGCCGCCGGGTCAGCCGGGCCACCTTGCGCAGGCCGCCGACCCTGCCCAGGCCCGTGACCTTGCGCAGATTCCCTGCCATGGACATCTGGATCTCCTTGCGTGGATCTCCCCGTTCGACGCGTTGCTGCGTCCTGGCGAGCCAGTGTGCCAGGCCGGCGTAAGCGCCGGGTGAGCCTGTGGACAGGGGACATTCCGTTTGGTTCCCGCCTGTGGACAACTCACTCGCGCTCACCTCGGCGCGGGTCTCCTCGCCGGACCAGTGTCGGCCATCTCGTCGTGGCGACCGCGTCGTCCGTTTCAGACAAGCCCGGCAACTGGGATCATCGCGGCATGACACGAAGCGACGGGTATCTCCTCGACAACAGGCAGTCGGAGGCGGCAGAACGTTTCGACGCCTTCGCCACCCTCTTCGACCCCACGACCTTCCGGCATCTCGAAGGATTCGGCATCGGCTCCGGCTGGCGCTGCTGGGAGGTCGGCGCCGGCGGCACCTCCGTGGTGTCCTGGCTGGCCAAGAAGGTCGGCCCCACCGGAAGGGTCGTCGCGACCGACATCGACACCACACGCCTGGCCGCTGCGGCCCGCCCGCCGGTGAACGTACGCGTCCACGACGTGAGTGCCGAGGAGCCGCCGGGTGAGGGCTTCGACCTGGTGCACGCCCGCCTCGTCCTCGTCCATGTGCCGGACCGTGAACGGGCGTTGCGGTCGATGATCAAGGCCCTGCGTCCCGGCGGACGGCTCCTGCTGGAGGACGCCGACCCCGCCCTGCAACCCCTGACCTGCCCCGACGAGTACGGTCCCGAGCAACAGCTGGCGAACCGGCTGCGTCAGGGCTTCCGCAGGCTGCTCGCCGACCGCGGCGCCGACCTCTCCTACGGCCGCACCCTCCCGCGACTGCTGCGCGAGGCGGGTCTGCGCCAGGTCGCGGCCGACGCGTACTTCCCTCTCGCCTCGCCGGCCTGTGCCGCCCTGGAGTCCGCTACGGTCCGCCAGATCCGCGACCAGCTCGTCACGGCGGGCCTCGCCACGGACGAGGACATCGACCAGCACCTCGCCAACGTCGCCACCGGCACCTTGGACCTGGCCACGGCCCCGCTGATCTCGGCGTGGGGGCGCAAGGCGTAGGAGGTAGGAAAAAAGAAAGAGGAGAGAGGCAGGAGAGGAGGGGAGCGGGAGTCGGGGAACCGGACGGCGGGTTGGTTTCCGGCGCGTGCCGAACGCGGTCGGGGTCGGGCCGTAGGCGGGTCACCGGCGGGTGCCGGGTCGTAGCGACGGGCAGCGAGGGCGTGCCGGGTCGTAGCGGAAGGGCAGTCGACGGTGTGCCGGGCCATGGCGGAAGGGCAGCCGTCGGTGTGCCGGGCCATGGCGGAAGGGCAGTCGACGGTGTGCCGGGCGGCGAGCGGCGCGGTGTCGGCGCATCGCCGGTGCCGTGTACGGCGAAGGGCGACCCCGGGGCCCGGCGAGGCGTGGGTTCGGCAACGGCGGCCGCCGACCCGCCGTCAGCCCGGCACCAGTGGCCTCCCGCCCACCCGCTCCACCGCCAGCGCACCCGCCCGGCATCCCTCCGCCGCCGCGTCCTCGGGCACGGCACCCGAGAGCAGGGCCGCGAGGAACGCGCCCGTGAACGCGTCGCCCGCCCCGGTGGTGTCCCGGGGCGTCGCCGCCACGGCGGGTACGCGGGCGCACACCGTGCCGGACCGGGCGATCAGTGCCCCCTCCGCGCCCTGTTTGGCGACCACCAGCGGGATGTGGCGGCTCAGCTTGGCCGCGGCGTCCGCCGCGTCGGGCAGCCCGGTGAGCAGACACGCCTCGTTCCGGCTCGGCAGCAGGACGTCCACCCCTTCGACCAGTGAGAGGAAACGGTCCACGCCCAGCGCTTGGAGGAAGCCCGCCGACGCCGGATCCAGGCTCACGGGCACGCCACGCGCGTGTGCCGACTCCAGGGCCACCGCCACCAGCGCACGGCTCGGCTCCGAGAACAGGAGATAGCCCGACAGATGGAGCCGGGCCACCCCGTCGAGCAGCGTGTCCGACCAGTCGTCCGGCGCCAGCCGCAGTGACGCCCCGCTGTCCGTGAGGAACGTCCGCTCGGCGGCCTCACCGGTGTCCACGAGGCAGATCACCGTCCCGGTCGGCGCCTCCGGATCGACGACGAGCCGCGACCGTACCCCGCACGCGGCCAGCTCCCGTTCGTGCCACGCTACGGCCTCCGCGCCCACCCGCCCGAGCAGCCGCACCTCCGTACCGCCATCGCGGGCGGCCCAGCAGGCCACGTTGGCCCCCGCGCCACCCGGCACTGTACGGATCGCCGCCGCCGTGTCCGTGCCTGCGGCGAGCGGCCCCCGGTGCCGGGCGACGACATCCGTGATGACGTCCCCGACCACCAGGAGGGCGCTGCCCCGATCCGCCGCGTCGGTACCGGGCCCGTCCGTCGTCACGCCCCGGCCCAGGCCGCCGCGATCCGCCCCGCCAGGCGAACGTTGCCGCGCACCGCCGCCAGGTTGGCGCTCAGGGAGGCGCCGTCGGTGTGCCTGACCAGATAGTCGAGCAGGAAGGGCGTGACCCCCTGCCCCGTGACCTCCGCCTCCTCGCACGCGTGCAGCGCTTCCGCGAGCACGCGCGCGTGCAGGCCGGGATCCAGCTGCTCGGCCTCGGGCACGGGGTTGGCGACGATCAGCGACGACTCGGGTGCGTGGAGCGCGTCCTGGGCCCGCATCACGGCCGCCACCTGCTCGGGGGAGTCCAGCCTCCAGCCCACGGGGTAACCGGAGTCGGAGAGATAGAAGCCGGGGAAGCGGTCCGTGCCGTAGCCGGCCACCGCGACGCCCAGGGTCTCCAGCCGCTGGAGCGTCGCGGGCACGTCCAGGATGGACTTCACCCCCGCGCACACCACGGTGATCCGTGTCCGCGCCAGCAGGCCGAGGTCGGCCGACTCGTCCTGCGTGACCGTCCACTCCCGGTGCACCCCGCCGAGCCCGCCCGTCGCGAACACCCGCACCCCGGCCAGCGCCGCCAGCTGCGCCGTCGCCGAGACCGTGGTCGCCCCGCTCGCCCCGGCGGCCACCGCGAGCGGCAGATCGCGATGGCCGAGCTTCCGGATCCCGTCCTCGTTCGCGACCCGCTCCAACTGCTCCTTGTCCAGGCCGACATGGGGCCGCCCGTCGAGCACGGCGATCGTCGCCGGTACGGCGCCCTCCTGGCGTACGACGCCCTCCAGCTCCAGCGCCACCTGCAGATTGCGCGGACGCGGCAGCCCGTGCGCGATGATCGTGGACTCCAGAGCCACCACGGGTCGACGCGCGTCGATCGCCTCGCGCACCTCTTCGGACACCATCAGCACCACGGGCCTGCCTCCTGTCGTTCGGTCTTCCCTCATCTCTGGCGGACAGTACGTCCGGTCAAACCCTTGCGGGCTGTGGAGGAGGACACCAGCCTGAGGTGCATGACGGACAACTCGACACGTCTCGACCATGTCGTCCTCTGGGTGCACGACCCGGTGGCGTCGGCCGATTTCTACGAGAAGACGCTGGGCATGGAACCCCTGAGGATCACCGACTTCGCCGCGGGAGCGGCGCCCTTCCCCTCCGTACGGCTCAACGACGAGACCATCTTCGACCTCATGCCGCTCGCCGTGGCGGAGCGCATGGACATGGTCCCCGGCGCCGCACAGAGCGCGGGACACCCCGTCAATCATGTCTGCCTGGCCCTGCCGGCAGACGATTTCGAGACACTCCGCGCCCGCTTGGAGGAACGCTCGGTGCCGGTCTCGGACATCTCTCACGACTCCTTCGGAGCCCGCGGGATGGCGCGGCGCAGCTTCTACTTCCGCGACCCCGACGGGAACGTCTTCGAAGCGCGTCACTACGACTGACGGACACGGGGCCACGTGCACGCACGCGTGGCCCCGCTCTCCCGGAGGGGGTCAGACCGGACGCACGCCGCTGAGCGCGCCGTGCGGGTCGAGCACGTACTTGCGGCCGGCGCCCTGGTCGAACTCGGCGTAGCCGCGCGGTGCGTCCTCCAGTCCGATGACCGTCGCGTTGACCGCCTTGGCGATGTGCACACGTCCGTGCAGGATCGCCATCATCAGGCTCCTGTTGTACTGCATCACCGGGCACTGCCCGGTCGTGAAGCGGTGGCTCTTGGCCCAGCCGAGCCCGAGCCGCACCTTCAGCGTCCCGCTCTTCGCGTCCTCGTCGACCCCACCGGGGTCATCGGTGACGTACAGGCCGGGTACACCCAGCGCACCGCCCGCGCGTGTGATGCCCATCAGTGAGTTCAGGACGGTTGCCGGCGCCTCCGGGGCGTCCTTGCCGTGGGCCCGTGCCTCAAAACCCACCGCGTCGACCGCGGCGTCCACCTCGGGCTCCCCGAGGATCTGCGCGATCTGCTCCTGCACGCTGCCCTGCGACACGTCGACGGTCTCGCAGCCGAAGCTCCGCGCCTGGGCGAGCCGCTCGGCGTTGAGGTCCCCGACGATGACCACGGCGGCACCGAGGAGCTGCGCCGACGCGGCCGCCGCCAGACCCACCGGCCCCGCCCCGGCGACGTACACGGTTGAACCGACGCCCGCGCCCGAACTCACCACGCCGTGGAAACCCGTCGGGAAGATGTCCGACAGCATGGTCAGATCGAGCAGCTTCTCGCGGGCCTCGTCCCGGTCCGGGAACCTCAACAGGTTGAAGTCGGCGTACGGGACCATGGCGAACTCGGCCTGACCGCCGACCAGCCGCCCATGTCGACATAACCGTAGGCCGCGCCCGGGCGGGACCCGTTGACGTTGAGGCAGATTCCGGTCCTGCGCTCCTTGCAGTTGCGACACCGCCCGCAGGCGATGTTGAACGGTACTGAGACGATGTCGCCGACCTCGATGAACTCGACGTCCGGTCCCCGTTCGACGACCTCCCCGGTGATCTCGTGTCCGAGAACCAACCCCTCGGGCGCGGTCGTCCGCCCGCGCACCATGTGCTGGTCGCTTCCGCAGATGTTGGTGGCGAGGACCTTCAGGATGACCCCATGCCGGCACTTCCTGCCGACCGCCTCGGGAGACACCCCCGGCCCGTCCTGGAGCTCAAGCGTCGGGTGGTCGACGGTCCTGACCTCCACCGCGCCTGGCTTGAGATACGCGACTGCCCTGTTTTCCGCTCATGTCTGATCGCCATCCCTTCGGCTCCGAGCCCTCGGATGCCAGTGGCTGTGCGCAGGGCGGAGTCTGCTACCGCGTCGGCCCTCCGGCCAGCCGTCGCGCGCGGGCCCTTCACAAAGGGATGCCGGTAGGCGTCAGAACAGCGGCTCGGGCAGCACGCCCTCCAGCGCGAGCAGCTTTCGCTTGGTCTCCAGACCGCCCCCGAACCCGCCGATGCCACCGTCACTCTCGACGACCCGGTGGCAGGGCACGACGATCGGCAGCGGATTGGAGCCCATGGCCACCCCCACGGCCTGGGCGGCGCCCGGCTGGCCGACCCGCCCGGCCAGATCGCCGTACCCGACGACCTGGCCGTACGCCACACCGGACGCCAGCTCGCGCAGGACCTGTCGGTTGAAGCCCGAGATCAGCGACCAGTCCAGGGGCAGCTCGAAGGCGTGCCGCTCGCCCGCGAAGTAGGCCTTGACCTGGCGTATCACCTCGGCCAGCAGCGGGGAACCGGGCGCTTCGACGGGCTCGGTTCCCAGCCGGGACGCGAGCCGCTCCAGCGCCTTGTCGCGGACCGGCTCGGTGGCGTGGAAGACCACGTTGACCAGACCCTCGTCGGTCGCGGCCAGCAGCAGCGGGCCGATGTCCGTGCCGACGACGGCCCACACGACCCGCTGCTCGTCCTGCCCATGGTTGTTCATGCGACCCACGGTACGGGCCACCACTGACACACCCGGTGACCTGCGAAAACAGCCCGCTACTCGCGCAGTGCGTCCCGCACGACGTCGGGCTTGTTGGTGATGATGCCGTCCACGCCGTACCCGGCGACCCGTCGCGCGGCGTCCGCGGTGTTGACCGTCCATACGGAGACCTGCATCGGTTTGCCGTGCGGGCCCGTGAAGGACTGGACCGCAGAGACGTACCCCGTGGAGACGGAGGTGTACGACGGGTTGATCTGGTCGGCGAAGACCGCGTACGAGGGCAGGTCCGCCACGGCCGGCGTCCCGAGGAAGCCGGTCTTCACACCGGGCTTCAGGTCGTGGACGGTCCGCAGGCTCGCCGAGCTGAAGCTCTGCACGATCAGCCGGCTCCGGTGCCGACCGTCCAGCCATCCCTCGTTGCCGAGGAGCTTGAGGGTTTCCTGCTCGATCCCCGGGTACAGCTCCGGATTCTTGAGTTCGAGGAGCAGCTTCTGACGGTGAAGATCGACGCGGTGCACGTACTGCTTGAGCGTCGGCACGCGCGCGCCCGCGTAGGTGGCGCCGAACCAGCTGCCCGCGTCCAGGCGGGCGATCTCGGCGGCGGTGAAGTCCTTCACCTTCCAGGGCGCCCGGCCGGGGAAGACCGTCTCGACGTCGGTGGTGCGCTGCAGGCTGTCGTCGTGGAGGACGACGAGCTTGCCGTCCCTGGTGCGCTGGACGTCGTTCTCAACCCAGACGGCGCCGAGCGCGGCGGCCTTGTCGACGGCGGCCAGGGTGTTCTCGGGGGCGTGGGCGGAGGCGCCCCGGTGGGCGATGATCGCGGGTGGCGTGCCGTCCTCGACGGCCCGGCCGTCGGTTGCGGGAAGCAGAAGGGCGGCGGTGCCCAGGAACGCGGTGGTCAGGGCGGTCGCAGCGCGCGCGTGCATACGTACTCCTCGCTTCGAGCAATCACGTACAGCACAACTGTGACAGCACCGGGTCAGCGGCAATGGGGTACAGAATGGCCACATCCTGAATGGGCCTCTCCCGAGTCCGCTCACTGGTGCCGCACAAGTGGGGCAAGGGCGTGTTTCTTTGCCGGAAAATCGTTCGACCATTCCGGTGGGAGTCATACTCTCTGCCTCAACCCCGACCGCCCGGGCGGTATGGGAAGGGGCACATTTCAGGGAATTCCAGGACGCAAGAGGGCGGAAGGTAACCGCGCATGCAAGGCACGGTCGACGGATTCAGCTACGGACTCGTCACACCGCTGGTGGCTTACTTCATGGCCTGCCTCGGCGGGGCCCTCGGCCTGCGTTGCACCACCAGATCCATGCTGGTCAGCCGGTCCTGGCGACCCGGCTGGCTGGCACTCGGCTCGGCGGCGATCGGCTCCGGCATATGGACCATGCACTTCATCGCGATGATGGGGTTCAAGGTCGAGCAGGCGCCGATCCACTACGACAGGGCCATCACCTTCGCGAGCCTGGGCGTCGCCATCGTCATGGTGGGCATCGGCGTCTTCATCGTCGGATACCGGGGAGCGACCGGAACGGCCCTGACGACCGGCGGTGCCATCACCGGCCTCGGCATCGCTTCGATGCACTACCTGGGCATGGCGGGCATGCGCCTGAACGGGCAGCTGGAGTACAACACCGTCACCGTCGCCATCTCCGTGGTCATAGCCGTCGTCGCCGCCACCGCGGCTCTGTGGGCCGCCGGGCAGGTCAGGGGATTCCTGTGGAGCGTGGGCGCGAGCCTCGTCATGGGGCTCGCCGTCACGGGCATGCATTACACCGGTATGGCCGCCCTCAGCGTCCATCTGCACGGCACGTCCGCCCCCGTCGCCGGTGACTCGGCCGCCTCCCTGCTGGCGCCCATGATGATCGGCCCGCTCGCCTTCCTGCTGCTCGCCGGTGTCGTAGTGATGTTCGATCCGCTGATGGTCATGGGTAAGCCGGTGTGGTCACCCGCCGAGAACAAGCCCGGCGTCCCGGCACGCGAACTCGTCCCCCACCCCGCCGCCCGCCGCCCCTCGCTCCTGCCCCGCCGCAACCTGGCCCACCGCGACTCCCGCACCCCGCAGAACCGCTGACCCACCGGCTCCGGCGGTGCCCGGAACCGCTGATCCGGCCGCGTTGTCAGTGGGGGGTCGTACGGTGGACTCCATGCGGCCCGTTTCCCACATCGAACGTACGGTGGCGCCCTTCGAGGTCGTCAGCCCCTACCAGCCCAGCGGCGACCAGCCGGCGGCCATCGCCGACCTGGCCAAGCGCATCGAGGCAGGTGAGAGGGACGTCGTCCTGCTCGGCGCGACCGGCACCGGAAAGTCCGCCACCACGGCGTGGATGATCGAGAAACTCCAGCGCCCCACCCTCGTGATGGCCCCGAACAAGACGCTGGCCGCCCAGCTGGCGAACGAGTTCCGCGAACTGTTGCCGAACAACGCGGTCGAATACTTCGTCTCGTACTACGACTACTACCAGCCCGAGGCGTACGTCCCCCAGTCGGACACCTACATCGAGAAGGACTCCTCGATCAACGAGGAGGTCGAGCGGTTGCGCCACTCCGCGACCAACTCGCTCCTCACCCGCAGGGACGTCGTCGTGGTCGCCTCCGTCTCCTGCATCTACGGCCTCGGTACTCCCCAGGAGTACGTGGACCGCATGGTCCCCCTCAGGGTCGGCGACGAACTCGACCGCGACCAACTGCTGCGCCGCTTCGTCGACATCCAGTACACGCGCAACGACCTGGCCTTCACCCGCGGCACCTTCCGGGTGCGCGGCGACACCATCGAGATCTTCCCGGTCTACGAGGAGCTCGCCGTCCGCATCGAGATGTTCGGCGACGAGATCGAGGCCCTGTCCACGCTGCACCCGCTCACCGGCGAGATCATCAGCGACGACGAGCAGCTGTACGTCTTCCCGGCCTCTCACTACGTCGCGGGCCCCGAGCGCATGGAGCGGGCCGTCAACGACATCGAGAAGGAGCTGGGGGAGCGCCTGGCCGAGCTGGAGAAGCAGGGCAAGCTCCTGGAGGCCCAGCGGCTGCGCATGCGCACGACGTACGACCTGGAGATGCTCCGCCAGATCGGCTCCTGCTCGGGCGTCGAGAACTACTCGATGCACTTCGACGGCCGCGAGCCCGGCTCACCGCCGAACACCCTTCTCGACTACTTCCCGGACGACTTCCTCCTCGTCATCGACGAGTCACATGTGACCGTGCCCCAGATCGGCGCCATGTACGAGGGCGACGCCTCCCGCAAGCGCACTCTCGTCGACCACGGCTTCCGCCTCCCCTCGGCCCTGGACAACCGCCCCCTCAAGTGGGAGGAGTTCACGGAGCGCATCGGCCAGACCGTCTATCTGTCGGCGACCCCCGGCAAGTACGAGCTCTCGCGCGGTGACGGCGTCGTCGAGCAGATCATCCGCCCAACAGGCCTGGTCGACCCGGAGGTCGTCGTCAAGCCCACCGAGGGCCAGATCGACGACCTGGTGCACGAGATCCGCACCCGCACCGACAAGGACGAGCGCGTCCTGGTCACCACGCTCACCAAGAAGATGGCCGAGGACCTCACCGACTACTTCCTGGAACTCGGCATCCAGGTCCGCTATCTGCACAGCGATGTCGACACCTTGCGCCGCGTCGAGCTGCTGCGCGAGCTGCGCTCCGGCGAGTTCGACGTCCTGGTCGGCATCAACCTGCTGCGAGAGGGCCTCGACCTGCCCGAGGTGTCCCTGGTGGCCATCCTCGACGCCGACAAGGAGGGCTTCCTGCGCTCCGGCACCTCGCTGATCCAGACCATCGGCCGCGCGGCGCGCAATGTCTCCGGCCAGGTCCACATGTACGCCGACAAGATCACCCCGGCGATGGAGAAGGCCATCGACGAGACCAACCGCCGCCGGGAGAAGCAGGTCGCGTACAACGAGGAGCGGGGTCTCGACCCCCAGCCGCTCCGCAAGAAGATCAACGACATCGTCGCGCAGATCGCCCGTGAGGACGTGGACACCGAGCAGCTGCTCGGCTCCGGCTACCGCAAGGGCAAGGACGGCAAGGGAGCCAAGGCCCCCGTACCCGCCCTCGGCGGCAAGGCGGCGGGCACCAAGGCCGCCAAGGGCAAGGCCAAGGAGACGGTCCCGACCGACCGGCCGGCGGCCGAACTCACCGAGCAGATCGAGGAGATGACGGCACGCATGCGTGCCGCCGCCGCCGACCTCCAGTTCGAGATCGCGGCCCGGCTGCGCGACGAGGTCTCCGAGATGAAGAAGGAGCTCCGGCAGATGAAGGAAGCGGGCCTGGCCTGACCCCATCGCGCCGTGTTGCAAGACCGACACAAAGTGCGCTCCGGGGTGCGTCACCGTCAGCAGCCCTGCGTAGGGTTCTGGACAACCGCGGGCGCCGCGGCAACAGGGGACACAGCGAGAGGGGTTCGGCGCGTGACCGTCAACATGACCAAGGGTCAGGCCATCAGCCTGCAGAAGAACGACGGAGCCAGCCTGACCGCGGTGCGCATGGGGCTCGGCTGGCAGGCGGCTCCCCGGCGTGGCCTGTTCGGTTCGCGCACGCGGGAGGTCGACCTCGACGCCTCCGCCGTCCTGTTCGCCGACAAGCAGCCCGTCGACGTCGTCTTCTTCCGCCACTTGGTGAGCGACGACGGCTCGGTCACGCACACCGGTGACAACCTCGTCGGCGGCGTCGGCCAGGGCGGGGACGACGAGGCGATCCTCGTCGACCTGGCCCGCGTCCCGGTCCACGTCGACCAGATCATCTTCACCGTGAACTCCTTCACGGGCCAGACCTTCCAGGAGGTGGAGAACGCGTTCTGCCGACTGGTCGACGAGACCAACGGCCAGGAGCTGGCCCGCTACACCCTCGCCGGCGGCGGCTCCTACACCGCCCAGATCATGGCGAAGGTGCACCGGACGGGCCCGGGCTGGACGATGACCGCCCTAGGCACCCCGGCCAACGGCCGGACCTTCCAGGACCTGATGCCGGCGATCCTGCCGCACCTGTAACGGCGCCGCCGAGCGGCATCCGACCGACACCACGACACAGGGGGAGAAGGCGATGACGGCCGAGCTGGTGCGGGGGCAGAACCACCCGCTCTCCCAGGCCCGTCTCGAGATCCGGATCGCGTCCGGCACACCGATCGTGGCCGGAGCCACGCTCGGCGACGAGCACGGCACGGTGCACGGCGTCGAGTGGGTCGTCCACCCGGGCGCACCCACTCTGCCGGGGCTGGAGGTCTCCCGGCAGGCGGCCGCCGACCACCGGCTCGCGGTTGATCTCGACGCCGTGCCCGAGGCCGTCCACCGTGTCCATGTGCTGCTCGCCCTGCCCGCGGCGGGCGGCCCCGTGCACTTCGGCGCCGTCGCCGCCCCGTTCGTCGCCGTCACGGGCCTGGACGGTACCGAGCTCGCCAGCTACACCATCACCGGTCTGGACGCCGAGTCGGCGGTCGTCGCACTGGAGCTCTACCGCCGCCAGGGCGCCTGGAAAGTGCGCGCCGTGGGACAGGGCTACGCGGGCGGCCTCGCCGAACTCCTCACCGACCAGGGCCTTCCCCAGGCCCACCAGCTCGCGAGCACCATCCACGAGGCGGTGGCCCAGGGACTGGCCCGCTCGGTCCCGGCACTTCCCGTCCGCACGGCCGACGGCGGCCGCCCTTGGCAGACGACCACGCCGACCCTCGGCGCGGACCAGGGTTCCGCCACGACCCAGGGCGCCCCCGGAGCCGTACCGCCGCAGCCCCTGTCGCCGTATGGCACACAGCCCCCCGGCACCCCGCCGCAGCCGATGCCCCCGACCTCCGGCCCAGAGCAACCTGTCGCTCCCCATGGCGCGCAGGGCACACCGGCGGCCGACGCAGGCCAGCCTGGGTATGCCCAGGGTCCCGGGACGGCGGACTCGGCTGCCGAGCCGACGGCGTCCACGGTCGGTGGCCTGACCTCCGGCCCACAGCAACCCGTCCCTCCCCCCGGCGCGCAGGTCACCCCGGCGGCCGACGCGGCGCAGTCGGGGTACGCCCAGGGTGCCGGGACGGTGGACTCCGCTGCCGAGTCGGCCGCGCCCACGGTCGGTGGCCCGATCGACTACAGCCATCCCCGTCGGCAGAACGCCGCCCCACCGTCGCCTCCGCCCACCGCGTCCCCCGCCCAGCCGGGGCAGCCCGCGCGGCCCGTCGCCGGGGACGCGACCGGCTGGTCCATGGACGAGCGGTTGTACAACCAGGTGTGGGGCATGTTCGAGGACCTGGCCCGCTCCACGGCGGCGTACCGCAGCGCCGTCGACTTCGCCGACTCGCGCATGGAGAAGGAACTCGACGCGGCCCTCGCCGACCCGCGCAACCGGGTCGGCGTACAGGGCGACGCCGCGCGGGAGGCGGCCCGCGTCAAGCACGCCCAGCTCGTCGAACAGGCCCGCGCGGTCTACGACCGGGATCTCGGCCAGCTCATGGCCGAGTCCGAGGTGGTAGAGCCCGCGCTGCCGCCGGCGTACGCCCGCTGGGACAATCCCGTCTGGCACGGCTACCGCGTGCCGTTCGAGGTGCCCATGGCCGTGCGGCTGGGCGACGTGCACCTGCCGGAGTGTGCCGAGCTGCGCATCCCGATGCTGGTCAGGCTGCCGTTGGAACGCGGACTGTGGATCGACGGCGGAGCCGCCGGGTCGCTCGACGGCTCGTTCCTCGACTCCCATGAACTGCGCGGTCTCGCCATGGACACGGCCGTCGCGCTCGCGGCCCGGCTCCTCGCCGTTCACCCGGCCGGTGACTTCACCCTGCATGTCATCGACCCGGCCGGCTCGGGGGCGCAGGCCCTCGCCCCGCTGGCGCGGACCGGTGTGCTCGCCGCCTCGCCCGCCGCAGGCGCCGCCGGTGTGGCGGACGTCCTGGCCCGGCTCACCCAGCGCGTCGACCTGGTGCAGATGGCGGTGCGGGGCGGCGCGGCCGACTCCCTCCCGCCCGGCGTCGACACCTCCGAGCAGCTCCTGATCGTCAACGACTTCCCGCACGGTTTCGACGACCGGGCCGTCACCCAGCTGCGTTACCTCGCAGACGAGGGACCGTCCGTCGGCGTCCACCTGATGATGGTCGCCGACCGTGAGGAGGCCTCCGCCTACGGCCCCCTCCTCGACCCCCTCTGGCGCTCGCTCATGCGGCTGACACCGGTGCCCGAGGACCACCTCGCCGACCCCTGGGTGGGGCACGCCTGGACGTACGAGCCGACGCTCGTCCCGCCCGGCAGCCAGGTGCTCCAACAGGTCCTGGAGCAGGTCGCGGCGGCGCGCACCAAGTATTCGTAAAGAGCTTCCACCAGGTATTTTGACCTTTCTTTTGCCAATCGCTTTACCTTTACTTGGTGATTGAGGTACGGTTGGCGGCACGGAGGGGAGTACTCCCTGTCGACTGCGGCGTACCCGTCAATACGGATCAGGCCTGATCCCGGGGCGTCGGCCCACCGTGGGTGGAAGAGACCTCCGGCAGCGCGACGACGCTGGTTGCTTGCCGTTACGTATTGCCGGAGGAACTGTGGATGTTTCCCTGACCCTGTGGGTCCTTACGATCGCGGGCCTCGCCGCCCTCATCGCGGTCGACTTCTTCATCGGCCGCAAGCCGCACGACGTGTCGATCAAGGAAGCCGGAATCTGGACGGTCGTCTGGATTGCCCTGGCCGGTCTCTTCGGGCTCGGCCTGATGATCTTCGGCGGCGGTGAACCCGCAGGTGAGTTCTTCGCGGGCTTCATCACGGAGAAGTCCCTGAGCGTGGACAACCTCTTCGTCTTCGTCCTGATCATGGCGAAGTTCGCGGTGCCCTCGCAGTACCAGCAGCGGGTGCTCCTCGTCGGGGTCCTCATAGCCCTGGTGCTGCGCGCGATCTTCATCGCCGCCGGCGCCGCGATCATCGCCAGCTTCGCCTGGGTGTTCTACATCTTCGGCGCCTTCCTGATCTGGACCGCCTGGAAGCTCATCCAGGAGGCCCGGGCCGACGCGGAGGACGAGGAGTTCGAGGAGAACAAGCTCCTCAAGGCCGCAGAGCGCAGGTTCGGTGTCGCCGACCGCTACCACGGCACCAAGCTGTGGATCGAGCAGAACGGCAAGCGGGTCATGACCCCGATGCTGGTCGTGATGCTCGCCATCGGCTCCACCGATGTGCTCTTCGCGCTCGACTCGATCCCCGCGATCTTCGGCCTGACCCAGGACCCGTACATCGTCTTCACGGCCAACGCGTTCGCCCTGATGGGCCTGAGGCAGCTGTACTTCCTCATCGGCGGCCTGCTGAGGAAACTGGTCCACCTCAGCTACGGCCTGTCGACCATCCTCGGCTTCATCGGCGTGAAGCTGGTGCTGCACGCCCTGCACGAGTCCGGGGTCCACGTCCCCGAGATCAGCATCCCGGTCTCGCTCGGCGTGATCTGCTCGGTCCTGATCGTCACCACGATCACCAGCCTGATGGCCTCCAGGAAGCAGGCGGCGGCCGAGGCGGCGCAGACGGAGAGCGAAGGCGCTCCGAAGGACAGCATCGAGGCCTGACCACGGCCGACGTAGGAAGAACCACCACCGGAAGCGGTGCGCGGCGAATCGCCGGGCACCGCTCTCAGTGCTTCGTTGGGTGTGCGCAGCGTTCCCGCCCTGGGAGCGCACAGCCGGGTGGAGCGGCACCGCGACTACTTCCTCCCGATCACCCGCCAGGGTGAGGTGATCGCCGCTGACGACCACGCCGACGTGCCCACCGCCCACACCGCGCTGAACAGCATCGGCCTGCTGGGCCTGGCCCTGATCGGGGTGGTCGGCCTGGCCAAGGGTGTCTCGCCGACGATCGAGTCCGGGGTGGCCAAAGCCGGTCTTCCTCATGCCGTCGTCGGCGTGATCATCGCCCTGCTGGTGCTGCTCCCCGAGACCATCGCGGCCCTGCTCCGCCCGCCGCGACCGCGTCCAGACCAGCCTCAACCTGGCTCTCGGCTCGGTCATGGCCAGCATCGGCCTGACCATCCCCGCGGTCGCCCTGGCCTCGGTCTGGCTCTCCGGACCGCTGGGCCTCGGCCTCGGCGCCACACATATGGTGCTACTGGCCCTGACGGTGGTGGTCAGCTCCCTGACCGTGGTGCCGGGCCGGGCCACACCGCTCCAGGGCGGCGTCCATCTGGTGCTGTTCGCCGCATACCTGGAGTTGGCGATCAATCCATAGCCGGCTCCGCCACTGCCGCTGCCGTGGGCACCGGCCGGGTCTCCGGCAGCAGTGCGAAACACCCCAGGCTGAGCAGCGCGATCCCGGTCAGATACGCGCCCACACCCCAGGGCACCCGGCCGCCGTGTTCCACCAGCGCCGTCGCCACGATGGGCGTGAGCGCGCCCCCGATCACCCCGCCGAGGTTGTAGCCGACCGCGGCCCCCGTGCAGCGCACCCGTGGCTCGTACAGTTCCGGCAGATACGCGGCGATCACCGCGAACATCGTGATGAACGCGATCATCGCGCCCAGGAATCCGAGGAACATCAGCAGCGGCTCCCCGGTCGCGAGCAGTGCCACCATCGGGAACATCCACAGCGCGGCCGTCGCGCACCCGGCCAGACACAATGGCCGCCGCCCGTACCGGTCCCCGAGCAGCGCCGCCACCGGCGTGAGCGAGCCCTTCACCAGCACCGCAGCCATGATGCAGGTCAGCATGACGGTGCGGCTCACCCCAAGCCGCTCCGTCCCATAGGCGAGGGACCAGGTCGTCACGGCGTAGAAGATCGCGTACCCCACGGCGAGCGCCCCGGACGTCAGCAGAACGAGCCGCCAATGGTCGCGTGCCACCTCGACGAGCGGCACGCGCGCGTGGTCGTCGATCTCCAGGAAGCCGGGGCTCTCCGGGAGCGAGGAGCGCAGCCACAGCCCTACCACCGCAAGGACTCCGGCCGCCCAGAACGGCACTCGCCAGCCCCATGCGGCGAACTGCGCCTCGGACAGCGCGGCCGACAGCGCCAGCACCACACCGTTGGCGAGCAGAAAGCCCAGCGCGGGCCCCACCTGCGGGAAGCTCGTCCACAGTCCACGCCGTTCGGCAGGCGCGTGCTCCGCGGTCAGCAGCACGGCCCCGCCCCACTCCCCGCCGAGACCCAGACCCTGCAGAAAGCGCAGGATCAGAAGCAGCACCGGCGCGGCCACACCGATCGTGTCGTACGTCGGCACACAGCCGACCGCTACCGTGGCGCCGCCGGTCAGCAGCAGCGAGACCACGAGCACCGGTTGCCGCCCGCGCCGGTCCCCGATGTGTCCGAACAGCACCGACCCGAGCGGCCGCGCGACGAAACCCACGCCGAACGTCCCGAAGGCGGCCAGCGTCCCCGCCATCGGCGAGAAGGTCGGAAAGAACAGCGGCCCCAGAACCAGCGCCGCAGCCGTCCCGTAGACGAAGAAGTCGTAGAACTCGATGGCCGTCCCGGCGAGCGAGGCGGCGGCGAGCCGTGGCATGGAGGGCGCCCTTACGGTGCGTACGTCGTGCATGCTGCGTCAACTACCCACAGTAATCGGGAGTTACGGGGGCGCACGGTGGTGATGCCCCAGCGTCAATAGGTGACCGTGATGCGCCGGGCGGGCCCGTCGACACGGACCGTGCCGCCGTACGGGATCACGAGCTGTGGATCGGTGTGGCCGAAGTCCACGTCGAAGACGATCGGGGTGGTGGGCGCATACATGCGCATGGCGCGCAGGACCGCCTCGCGCAGACGACGGCTATGCGGTCGCCGGGTACGGGCTTGGGCGGGTACGCGATCGTCGGCATGCCGGGAGGGTACGGGCCGCACCGCGCGCGACGCACCGTGATAAACCGGGGGCTGAGCAGCCCGCCTTCACCGGACCGGAGGAACCGTGCCCCGCACCCTGGCCAACGCCCCGATCATGATCCTCAACGGCCCCAACCTGAACCTGCTGGGGCAGCGTCAGCCGGAGATCTACGGCAAGGACACGCTGGCCGACGTCGAGGCACTGTGCGCCAAGACCGCGGCCGCGCACGGCGGCACGGTGGACTTCCGGCAGTCCAACCACGAGGGCGAACTGGTCGACTGGATCCACGAGGCGCGGCTGGGCCACTGCGGGATCGTCATCAACCCCGGTGCCTACTCGCACACGTCGGTCGCGATTCTGGACGCGCTCAACGCCTGCGACGGGCTGCCCGTCATCGAGGTGCACATCTCCAACATCCACAAGCGCGAGTCCTTCCGGCACCACTCCTACGTGTCGCTGCGTGCGGACGGGGTCATCGCCGGTTGTGGTGTGCAGGGGTACGTGTTCGGGGTGGAGCGGGTCGCGGCGCTGGCGGGGCCGGCCCAGGCCGAGGCATGAGGATGTAAAGGCCGCTCGCAATAGCGGGCGCCTATTACAACCGAGCACCGAGCAGCTGTTACAGCCGTCCCGCCTCCACGATCCGCCGCAGGAAACGCTGCGTGCGCTCCTGCTGCGGGTTGCCGAAGATCTGCTCGGCTGCCCCGCGCTCCAGCACCACGCCGCCGTCCAGGAAACAGACCTGGTCGGCGACCTCCCGTGCGAAGCCCATCTCGTGCGTGGCGAGCACCATGGTCATGCCGTCGCCCTTCAGATCGCGCACGACGTTCAGCACCTCGCCCACCAGTTCCGGGTCGAGGGCCGCGGTGATCTCGTCGAGCAGCAGCAGCCGGGGGCGTACGGCGAGGGCCCGCACGATCGCCACACGCTGCTGCTGACCGCCGCTCAGCCGGTCCGGGTATTCGCCCGCTTTCCCGCCGAGCCCCAGCCGCTCCAGGAGCTCACGGGCGTGCTCCTCGGCCTGCGCGCGAGCCACGCCGTGCACCCGGCGCGGGGCCAGCGTGATGTTCTCCAGGACCGTCATGTGCGGAAAGAGGTTGTACGCCTGGAAGACCACGCCGATACGGCGCCGTACCGCGTCCTGGTCGACACGCGGATCGGTGATCTCCTCGTCGTCCAGCCAGATGGCGCCGTCGTCGATCTCCTCCAGGAGGTTGGCGCAGCGCAGCAGTGTCGACTTGCCCGAGCCGGAGGCCCCGATCAGCGCGGTCACCGTGTGCGGGGCGACCTCCAGGTCGACGTCCCGCAGCACGATGGAGCCGCCGAAGGTCTTGCGGACCGACTCCATCCGCAGCACCGGTGCGTCGCTCATGTGGTTCCTCCCTGGGCCCGCTGACGGTCCATCCGTGCCGTCACCCAGTCCGTGAAGCGGGTCATCGGGATGGTCAGCGCCACGAACACCAGGCCCGCGACGATGTACGGCGTGTAGTTGAGGCTCCGGCCGACGATGATGTCAGCGGCCCGTACGGCGTCGATGGCACCGCCGATCGACACCAGACCGGTGTCCTTCTGCAGGGACACCAGGTCGTTCAGCAGCGGCGGCACCTGGCGGCGCACGGCCTGCGGCAGGACGACGTGGCGCAGCGCCTGCCGGTTGGACAGGCCCAAGGATCGGGCCGCGGCGCGCTGCGAAGGGTGCACGGACTCGATGCCGGCGCGGAACACCTCGGCCACGTATGCCGAATACGTCAGCGTGAGCGCCGTACCACCCAGCAGCACCGGGTCGACCGTCACGCCCTGGAGCCGCAGCGCTGGAACACCCAGCACGACGATCATGAGGTTAATGATGAGCGGAAGGCCTCGGAAGAAGTCCGTGTAGGCGGCGGCCAGGACCCGCAGCGGGTAGAAGACCGGCCCGCGCAGTGTGCGCGCGATGGCGATCAGCATGCCGAGCACCAGCACGGCGACACCGCAGATCAGCAGCAACCGGACGTTCAGCCACAGCCCTTCGAGGACCTTCGGGAACGCCTCGCGCGCGTACTGCCCGTTGAAGAACGTCTCCTTGGTGCGCGGCCAGCCGGGCGCGTTGACGACGACCAGGTAGAGGACGACTGCGGTGACCAGGGTGGAGACCGCGGCGATCGCCGTCGCGCGGCGGGCGCGGGTGCGCTTGAGACGCTCCCGCTCGATCCGCCGCTGTGACGGTCTGTACGAGTCGCCGGTGTCTTCCTGGCCGGACTCGTCCTTCGTGAGCGTCACTTGAGCACCGGGGCGTCGACGGCGTCCGACAGCCACTGCTGTTCGAGCTTGGCGAGCGTGCCGTCCTTGCGCAGGACGTCCACGGCGGCCGTCACACAGGAGGTGAGCGCGCTGCCCTTGTCGAGCACGAGCCCGAACTGCTCGGGCGTACCGCCCTGGTTCTCGAACTGTCCGACGATGGTGCCGTCCGTCACCTCGGCCGCCGTGATGTAGAAGGCGGTCGGCAGGTCGACGACGATGGCGTCCACCTGTCCGTTCTGCAGCGCGGACTTGGCCTGGTCGTTCTTGGCGTACGCGGCGGCCTCCTTCGTCGGCTTCACCACGTCCTCGATGTAGTCGAGGCTGGTCGTGCCGACCTGGGCGCCCAGCTTGAGGCCCTTCAGGTCCGCGATGCTCGTCGCTTTCGCGGCCTTGGAACGCTTGAGTGCGATGACGGCCTGGCGCACGTCGTAGTAGCCGGACGAGAAGTCCACGGCCTTCTTGCGCTCGGCGCTGATCGACACCTGGTTGATGTCGAAGTCGAAGGTCTTCTCCCCGGGCGCGAAGGCCTTGTTGAAGGGGACGCTCTGCCAGACGACGGCGCTCTCGTCGTAGCCGAGCTGCTTCGCGACGGCGTACGCGACGGCCGACTCGAAGCCCTTGCCGTTGGCGGGCTTGTCGTCCTTGAACCACGGCTCGTACGCGGGCTCGTCGGTGGCGATGGTGAGTTTGCCGGAGGTCTTGGTGCTCAACTTGCCCTTGGCGCAGGTGGTGGCGGTCGACCCCGAGGCCTTGGCATTCGCGTCGTCATCCGGCTGCGGAGCACAGCCGACGGCGGTGGCGAGCAGGGCTATGGAGGCCGCGGCGACGGCGCGGCGCAGTGCGCGAGGGGCAAGGTGCATGGCGGGAGAGTGGCAGTCCACTGTCCCGTTTGTCGAGGTCACAACAGCAATTGTCCGCATATTGGGAATGGGTGTTGCATTCCTGTGAACGCTTTCCGGACAGGTATGCCTGGGCCGCCGGCCGAGGGCGGGGATCGAAAGACCGGCGGCCCGTACCGCGCAGGAGCCGTCATCCTGTGCGGGGCTGCCTCCAGTTGACTGCGCAACCACCTGCGCCGGGAGCGCGTGTGTGGCACCGGCGTGTGCGAAGGCTTCACACGGGGCGCGTGCGCCGGAGCGGTATCACCGGCGCACGCCGGACCGAACTCGGTTGTGCCCGAAGGTGGTTACCACCCTCGCGCGTGCCACTCCGGCAGCTGCGGACGCTCCGCGCCCAGCGTCGTGTCATTGCCGTGTCCCGGATACACCCAGGTCTCGTCCGGCAGCGCGCCGAAGATCTTCGTCTCGACGTCGTGGATCAGACTGGCGAACGCCTTCGGATCCTTACGGGTGTTGCCCACGCCGCCGGGGAAGAGACAGTCCCCGGTGAACACATGGGGGTGCCCGTGCGGGTCGTCGTAGACGAGGGCGATCGAGCCCGGAGTGTGTCCGACCAGGTGGCGCGCGGTCAGCTCCACGCGCCCCACCCGGATGACGTCGCCGTCGTCGACCAGGACGTCGGTGGGCACGGGGATGCCCTCGGCGTCGTCCCGGCCGGCGTACGTACGCGCGTGCGTGGCCGTGACGACCTCGGCGAGCGCCTGCCAGTGGTCGCCGTGCTGATGCGTGGTGACCACGGACGCGATGCCGTCGGCACCGATCATGCCCAGCAGGGTGTCCGCGTCGTTGGCGGCGTCGATCAGCAGCTGCTCGTCGGTGGCCCGGCAGCGCAGCAGATAGGCGTTGTTGTCCATCGGGCCGACCGCGATCTTGGTGATCATCAGGTCCTTGAGCTCGTGCACGTCGGCGGGCCCGCCGACCGTCACCTGTCCGCTGTACGTCATGACGCTCAGCCTATAGCGGGGGCAGCGACGGCAGAGTGCCTCCGTGCACCGTCAGCGCGGAGCCGTCACGGCGGCCGGCGAGCCAGCCGAGCAGGTCGGCCCGGGGGCCGGTGACGACGAGCACGGGCTCTCCGTCGCCGCCC
This sequence comes from Streptomyces sp. NPDC019531, assembly GCF_044903305.1. Lineage (NCBI taxonomy): Bacteria > Bacillati > Actinomycetota > Actinomycetes > Kitasatosporales > Streptomycetaceae > Streptomyces > Streptomyces sp. NPDC019531. The sequence continues at coordinate 63,618 of NZ_JBJDQL010000037.1, forward strand.
GTCGGGATCTTGCGACCGTCGCCCTCCTCGATCAGGAGGGCGGGCACGTCGGGATGGTCCCGGAACCGCTCAGCCAGGAAGTCGATCTCGCGCTGCGTGAACTCCTCCGGAAGGTCCTCCAGGTCGTACCCGATCCCGAGGTCCACGTGATGCAGCTCCACCTCGACCCACCGCCGGAACGGCACCCGGGACGCCGAGTCGGTGACCCCGTTGCGCAGCTCGACGGTGCGCGACCAGTCCGCCGGTGCGGCCCCCTCCTCCTGGAAGCGGGCCGCGCTGTCGCGGAGGTCGGAGAGCTGGACGTCGAGGGGGCGCGGGGCGTCACGCTCGATGTCGGCGTCGCGCGCGTTCCCGGAGGGATACATGGGCTGCCCGCGCAGAACGTTCACGAGGGCGTCGGCGTTGCGGGAGAGGTGCGCGAGGACATGTCCGCGGCTCCAGCCCGGCAGCCGTGACGACTCCGTCACGGCCGCGTTGTCCATCGTGGCGGCTGCGCTCAGCAGCCGCTCGGTCGCACCACGTACAGACTCCAGGTCATGAGCGTGATCAATCATGGTGCTGACCCTAGCCCCGCCACACCTTTGGGTGAAGGTGGTGAAGCAGTGCCGTAAATCGAAAGCACGTGCTATATGGTCGGGTGCGGCGTCGGGCATGCTGGATGGCCGGGGATTGTTATGCCTCCGGGGAATCCGACCGGCGTTGTCAGTGGCTCCCCCTAGTCTGAGAAAGCACGGGGGCCCCGCCCCTGTCACTCCTCTCAAGCCAAGAAAGGTGCGGACCGGCGTGGCCGACCGTCTCATCGTCCGTGGCGCGCGCGAGCACAACCTGAAGAACGTCTCGCTCGACCTGCCTCGCGACTCGCTCATCGTCTTCACGGGCCTGTCCGGGTCGGGCAAGTCCTCCCTGGCCTTCGACACCATCTTCGCCGAGGGCCAGCGGCGCTACGTGGAGTCGCTCTCCTCGTACGCCCGCCAGTTCCTCGGGCAGATGGACAAGCCGGACGTCGACTTCATCGAGGGCCTCTCGCCCGCGGTCTCCATCGACCAGAAGTCGACCTCGCGCAACCCGCGCTCGACGGTCGGCACCATCACCGAGGTCTACGACTATCTGCGCCTGCTCTTCGCGCGCATCGGCAAGCCGCACTGCCCCGAGTGCCACCGCCCGATCTCGCGCCAGTCGCCGCAGGCCATCGTCGACCGGGTCCTGGAGCTGCCGGAGGGGAGCCGCTTCCAGGTGCTCTCGCCGCTGGTGCGGGAGCGCAAGGGAGAGTTCGTCGATCTCTTCGCCGATCTCCAGACCAAGGGCTACTCACGCGCGCGGGTGGACGGCGAGACCGTCCAGCTCTCCAACCCGCCCACGCTGAAGAAGCAGGAGAAGCACACCATCGAGGTGGTCATCGACCGCCTCACGGTGAAGGACTCCGCCAAGCGCCGTCTCACCGACTCCGTGGAGACCGCCCTCGGTCTGTCCGGCGGCATGGTCGTGCTCGACTTCGTCGACCTCCCCGAGGACGACCCCGAGCGCGAGCGCATGTTCTCGGAGCACCTGTACTGCCCGTACGACGACCTGTCCTTCGAGGAGCTGGAGCCCCGCTCCTTCTCCTTCAACTCGCCCTTCGGCGCCTGCCCCGAGTGCACCGGTATCGGCACGCGCATGGAGGTCGACCCGGAGCTGATCGTCCCGGACGAGGACAAGTCCCTCGACGAGGGCGCCATCCACCCCTGGTCGCACGGCCACACCAAGGACTACTTCGGCCGCCTGATCGGCGCTCTGGCGGACGCGCTCGGCTTCCGGACGGACATCCCCTTCGCGGGACTGCCGCAGCGCGCCAAGAAGGCCCTGCTGCACGGCCACAAGACGCAGATCGAGGTCCGCTACCGGAACAGGTACGGACGCGAGCGCGTCTACACGACCCCCTTCGAGGGGGCCGTCCCGTTCGTGAAGCGCCGGCACAGCGAGTCCGAGAGCGATGCCAGCCGCGAGCGCTTCGAGGGCTATATGCGCGAAGTGCCCTGTCCCACCTGTGAGGGCACCCGTCTGAAGCCGCTCGTCCTCGCGGTCACCGTCATGGGCAAGTCCATCGCCGAGGTCTCCGGGATGTCCATCAGCGACTGCGCGGACTTCCTGGCCGAGCTGAAGCTCAGCGCCCGCGACAAGAAGATCGCCGAGCGCGTGCTGAAGGAGGTCAACGAACGGCTGCGCTTCCTGGTCGACGTAGGCCTGGACTACCTCTCGCTGAACCGCGCGTCCGGCACCCTCTCCGGTGGTGAGGCCCAGCGCATCCGCCTGGCCACCCAGATCGGTTCCGGTCTCGTCGGTGTCCTGTACGTCCTCGACGAACCCTCCATCGGCCTGCACCAGCGCGACAACCACCGGCTGATCGAGACCCTGGTCCGGCTGCGCGACATGGGCAACACGCTGATCGTCGTCGAGCACGACGAGGACACCATCAAGGTCGCCGACTGGGTCGTCGACATCGGCCCCGGCGCCGGTGAGCACGGCGGCAAGGTCGTGCACAGCGGCTCCCTCAAGGAGCTGCTCGTCAACGACGAGTCGCAGACCGGGCAGTACCTCTCGGGCAAGAAGGCCATCCCGCTGCCCGACATCCGGCGCCCGCTCGACCCGTCCCGGCAGCTCACCGTGCACGGCGCCCGCGAGAACAACCTGCAGGACATCGACGTGTCCTTCCCGCTGGGTGTGTTCACCGCGGTCACCGGTGTCTCAGGCTCCGGCAAGTCGACCCTGGTCAACGACATCCTGTACACCCACCTGGCGCGCGAACTCAACGGCGCGAGGAGTGTCCCGGGCCGGCACACGCGTGTGGACGGCGACGACCTCGTCGACAAGGTCGTGCACGTCGACCAGTCGCCCATCGGCCGCACCCCGCGATCGAACCCGGCGACATACACCGGCGTCTTCGACCACGTCCGCAAGCTGTTCGCCGAGACCACCGAGGCGAAGGTCCGCGGCTACATGCCGGGTCGCTTCTCCTTCAACGTCAAGGGCGGCCGCTGCGAGAACTGCGCGGGCGACGGCACCATCAAGATCGAGATGAACTTCCTCCCGGACGTCTACGTCCCGTGCGAGGTCTGCCATGGAGCCCGCTACAACCGGGAGACCCTGGAGGTCCACTACAAGGGCAAGTCCATCGCCGACGTCCTGAACATGCCGATCGAGGAGGCCACGGAGTTCTTCGAGGCTGTCCCCGCGATCGCCCGCCACCTCAACACCCTCAAGGACGTCGGCCTCGGCTACGTCCGTCTCGGCCAGGCCGCGACCACCCTGTCCGGTGGTGAGGCCCAGCGCGTGAAGCTCGCCAGCGAGCTCCAGAAGCGGTCCACCGGCCGTACGGTCTACGTCCTGGACGAGCCGACCACCGGTCTGCACTTCGAGGACATCAGCAAGCTGCTGAAGGTCCTGTCGGGCCTGGTCGACAAGGGCAACACCGTCATCGTCATCGAGCACAACCTCGATGTGATCAAGACGGCCGACTGGGTCGTCGACATGGGTCCCGAGGGCGGCGCCGGCGGCGGTCTCGTCGTCGCCGAGGGCACCCCGGAGGAGGTCGCGGGGATCCCGGCCAGCCACACCGGCAAGTTCCTCAGGGAGATCCTCGGCGCCGACCGGATCAGCGACGGAACCTCGGTGAAGGCCCCGCGCAAGGCACCGGCCAGGAAGACGGCCGCGGCGAAGAAGACGGTCGCCGCCAAGACGACGGCGAAGAAGACGGCGACGGCCAGGACAACGACAGCCAAGAAGGCCACGCCCGCGAAGAAGTCGACCCGGGCTCGCAAGGCCTAAGGCACTCGGACGGCGGGACCGGACCCATCCGGCAAGAGCACGAGACGAGTGGTGGCCCCCCGGGACACCCCCCCGGGGCCCCCACCGTGCACGAGCCCCGCGCCCGGCGCGCGGGTGTAATCGGGCGCCCCCCACTCGCGGGCGGACGGCGGACGACCCAAAAGGTTGAACCACATAGGTCGCGGAAG